>NZ_LZPK01000021.1:0-14958 GCF_001729375.1 Methanosarcina sp. A14
TAAGATGAGTTAGTAAGTCCCATAGTTTTTTATTTCAGCTTTTTTATGGTTCCCACTGTCAGAATGCATTAAAATCCCTCAGTTCCTCAAAATAACGTGTTTAAATCTCCAGCCCGTCAACAGATCCTTTCTATTTTTGAATTTACCTGATTTTATTTCCATTCCATCAAGATCTGCGCACAACCTGTATACTCATCAATCTCTTCACCAGTCGCCACAAACCCACACTTTTCATAAAAGTGAAAGGCACTCTCGTTTTCTCTGTAAACTTTGAGAGAGAGCCTCCCTTTCAGGGTTTTTGCATATTCTAAAAGAGCTCTGCCAATTCCTCGACCCTGCATTTCCGGCGCAACGAAAAGGGCGCAGACATGTTTCCCAACAAGGGAGATGAATCCTGAAATCTGCCCTTCTTCCTCAAAAACAAAGTTTTCGGCGAGTGGAAGGTACTCCTCCTTCATTGCGTTCTTTTGCGAAGCCCAGAACGAGGCAGGGATAAAGAAATGTGCAATAACTGAGGCTTCGTACCAGATCTTTACCATCTCTTCAAGATCTGTTTTCCTGTAGCTTCTAATCAATTCATCAACTTTCCTTTATATTTTGGAGCAATTCATCGACTTTCCTTTATATTGGTCATTCATCGATTTTTCTTATTCCATGATCAACTTAATGGTTTCCCTATAATTTCTAACATTTATGCTTTTCCCTGTAATTGAAGATTATTTTACCTGCTTTCTATTTGTTAAGGTTTCTTTTACCTATGTAAAGTTAACAAATGCTTTCATAAATCAGGTATTCTAAACTGAAAGTCCCTGAAAGTCCTTGAAAATTCCTGAAAATCCCTGAAAATTTCTGAGCGTAACAACTGTGTATAAAAAATTATAAAAAGCACAAGCTATATATATAGTAAAAGTAGTCTAAAAAATGCCAGACCGAAAGAGCCTCGGCCTGAAAAAAAGCTTTCACAAAAATAAGTCCGAATCAAAAAGAAAAAGTCGGAAAAACTTGCTATTATTTCACTCCACTGACTCGATTTGGTGGATCAAGTCACTGGTGTATTTTTCAGAGAACTCCACCTGTGGACTGAATGGCACGATCTTTACCAGCTTCCCATATCTGGAGACGTACATATCAGGCCCATGTGAAGTTTTCACTTTTCTAAAAGTATAGCCGTTCACAAAGGTCACTATTTTAACCTCCAGTAGTTACTATGTCAGGCATACTATATTAAAATTTTTTTACTTAATAATCGTTATAGATTTTAGCTTCTGCAATTGATCTTTTCTCAATTAATTGCAATTTGATGTAATTACATATTTAATTACGAAGAGAAGGTTTTCCACTTCATTATTATATAGGTCATCTTTATAACTCCTCTTCATCCTCTTTGTCTCTGCCCACGAATTATCGTGCTTTCAAGCCGATCGACTCTTCAATAGCTTATTTGCTGATTTACGGAAAGAAGCCTGGCTTCAGGGAGATTTTGAGGACTACTCATGCAGAAGGCCAGTAAAAAACAAAATCTTTTTTTTCGAATTGTGCATGTATATGGGAGATGAGTACCAATCCAACTTCGATTAAGAACGATGAAAGCGAGATCGATGAAAGCGAGATCGATGAAAGCGAGATCGATGAAAGCAAAATCGATGAAAGCAAGATCGATAAAGGCAGGGTGGTTGTTTCGTGGACCGGAGGAAAGGACGGTTGTTTCGCATGTTACAGGGCAATCTCAAAAGGTTTTGAGGTCTCCCATCTTCTGAACTTCAGGGAAATTCAGAGGCGTGGCTCCCATGACATCAGTCCTGACCTGGTTTATGCACAAGCTGAGGCGCTTGGAATTCCTCTTATCCATAAAGACTTTGTTTCATATGAACAGGAGTTCAAAAAAGTGGTCCGTAATTTAAGGGATAGCGGGGAGAAAATAGATGGGGCTGTTTTTGGGCATATTGACACACACAAAAACCTTGTAGACAGGATCTGTGGGGAACTGGGCCTCGAGTTAATAATGCCTCTCTGGCAGAGGAATTCCGAACAGATCATAAATGACCTCATAGATTCTGGGTTTGAGGCGATCTTGCTCAGCGTCAAAGCCGATTTGCTAGGGAAAGAGTGGCTGGGCCGAAAGATCAATGAAAATTTCATACGCGACCTGAAAAATCACAATCCTTCAATCGATCCGTGTGGTGAAAACGGGGAGTTCCATACTTTTGTTACCGACGGCCCGTTGTTCAAAAACAAAATAAAGGTCATGGAGAGTGAAATGGTCTTAAGAGGAGGCTATTGGTTCCTGGAGATCTCAAAGTTCAATGTCGAGAAAAAATAAGCCTGTACATCAGATTTTCAAAACCTGCATATTTGGCTTCATCTTTAATCATGCCTATTTTACTTCGGAACCTATCTTTTTTGTTCGTATTACATATGCCCTCAACCGCAAAAATATAACTAATCTAAGGAAACCGATAGTTGGTTGTGTCTTCAAGTTATTAAACTGAAACTCTAATCATTAATAATTTCTTTAAACCCCATATTTAAAGCGGTGGCGTGAACAGATCCATGCAAGCAACGAAGTGCGCCAGTACAACTCCTTATATGTTATCTGGATTTTGTCTTCAAGAGTATATTTTGGTGAACGGGAAAAGCAATTTGGGTCAAAAGTAGTTCTGAGCAAAGGAAAGTTGGGACCAAAGAAAGGCTAGGACCAAAAATAGTCCAGACTCAAAAGTCCAGACTCAAAAGTCCAGACTCAAAAGTCCAGACTCAAAAATAGTCCAGACTCAAAAATAGTCTAGAACCAAAAATAGTCTAGAACCAAAAATAGTCTAGAACCAAAAATAGTCCAGAATCAAAAATTTAAGGAATAGAAACAGTTAGAAGCCGGTGCTAGTTACCTGAATTTTTCTATTATTTTCAGCAGTTCGTCTTCATTCTTTGCAAGGGAGACTATAGCCATTTCTACCATAAGGTTAACAATCCCGTCGGAGAGAGAACGAAAGTCGGTTCGAACCCCGATAACAGGCTTTTCCTTTGCATAAGCGTAGCCTATCTCCCAGGCAGTTCCTGAATCTACATCCACACCATCAAGGACTGCAACTACAATGTCAGAACCGTCTACACCTTCTACACATTTATTGAAAATACATTCTTGGTTCAGTTTTTCGCGTTCGTCTATGGTATCCTCTGCGTCTTCCTGGGGCAAAAAAACCGAAAAGCCTTTACTGAGAAGCAAATCTCTCAATCTACGGTTATATTCGAGTTCTGCATGACTGAAGAGGGGGCCTGCAAGATAGATTTTCTTCTTCTTGTTCATGATTTTTTTCTTCCTGAAACTTTAAGGGGTATATAGCAAATTTTCCTATATAGTAAAAGATTCTCCAAAGATAAAATCATTTACCTGTGAACTATCTGTGAACTTTCTGTTTCCGGCGCTAAGTGCCTTAGCAATTCTCATCTGGAATATATTTATATATTAAAAAATTTAAGTCTTACTGATTTAAAATTATATGAATCGTTCTCTATAGAATAATGAAAGAAAACCTTCACAATTTAATTTACTGACAAATTTGGGGAGTTTCCTTTATAAGACTTCCTTATGATTAAGCAGCTTCTAGCTAGATGCTCTGAGCCGCGGAAAGTAAACTTCTGGTCCTTTACGAAAGTAAGCAATCAGCAGTAGGTTTGGACTCAAGGCAGAAGCTTTCAGGAAAAATTCTCAATTATCAAGTAGATTTCCTTTGAGATCTGTTTATGAACAAGCATATCTAACTCAACATATCTAACTCAACATATCTAACTCAACATATCTACTAACTCACTTTCTAATTCGATTTCGAGAGATCATATCTAATTCCCTTTATTATTCAATTATGAACAGAATATCTACTGATATCGATTACAAGCTGATATATACTTTGAAAAACTGTATTTAAGAAGAAAAAGGTATGGCTCTGCAGCCGGAGCCAGCTTTTCGAGCAGATCTCGTAACATCAATTAATAATAGAAACAGATTTTATATTTGTTTTTTCCAATAACAAATTTAATTATCTTGTATTAGTATTACACAGGCAGTGACACTTATGATTAAGGCTGGAATAATAGGAGCTTCGGGATATACGGGAGGAGAACTCCTGCGCTTGCTCGTTAACCACCCAAATGTTAAGCTGGAGCTGGCAACTTCCCGAAGTCTTGCAGGGAAGCCCGTAACGAGCACTCATAAGCATCTTGAAGGTTTTCTCGACCTCAATTATGAAAATCCTGATTCTGAAGATATCAGGGAGCGTTGTGACGTAGTCTTTCTTGCAGTACCTCACGGATCTGCCATGAACTATGTACCTGAACTGCTTGATGGCAACACTAAGGTTGTTGACCTTAGCGCAGACTATAGGCTTGAAACCTCGGAATTTGAGAAAATCTACGGGATAAAGCATAGTGACCCAAGGAATGCTGTTTACGGGCTTGTAGAGCTCCACCCCGAAGTTGCAAAAGAGAATTTCGTGGCAAATCCAGGATGTTTTCCTACAGGTTCAATCCTTGCAGCAGCACCACTTGCAGCAGCTGGACTTCTCGATATTGCGGTTTTTGATTCCAAGACAGGAATCTCAGGAGCAGGGATCTCGCCCACTCAAAACTCACATTATCCAAACCTGGCGGAAAATATCATCCCATACAAACTTACAGCTCACAGGCATAAGGCTGAAATTGTCCAGGAACTGACAGGGCTTGAAGGAAAGCTTAGGAACATCAATTTCACTCCCCACGTAATTCCATCTATCAGGGGGATCTTTACAACTGCTCACCTCTTTACAAAGGAACCTCTCTCCGCGGACGACTTAAAGACGATTTACGAGGAATTTTACAGGGACAGGCCGTTTATAAGGTTCCCTTCAGGAGTTCCCTCCCTAACCGCAGTCAGAGGTTCTAACTTCTGCGATATAAGCTTTGAAGCTGATAAAGAAAATAACAGGGTTGTTGTCCTCTCGGCAATCGATAACCTGGTCAAAGGCGCATCAGGGCAGGCTATTCAGAATATGAACCTTATGTTCGGGCTGGACGAGAAATCTGGGCTCTGGATGCCTGCTGCGGCTCCGTAAGCATAGCCAAAGCAAGAAAATATAACTGGTGACGGATTAAATTAAAGAATAAAATTTGTCTCAAGGGGTATAGTCAGATGAAGGTAAAAGATGTCATGAACCCGAACGTTGTTTTCTGTAAGCCTGATGATACAGTCCGGGAAGCGGCAAGAATCCTGAAGGAAAACGATATAAGTGGAGCACCTGTCCTTGAAGGTGAGGAGCTTGTGGGAATCATAAGCGAAGCGGACTTGTTAAAACTGCTGATACTCCCCGAAAAGGGGGAACTCTGGCTTCCAAGCCCCTTTGAGGTTATAGAGGTTCCTATCAGGGAACTCCTTGGCTGGGAGGAAACAAAGAATATGCTCTCTGATGTGGGTTCCACAAAGATAGAAGAGATTATGATAAGGGATGTGCACACGATCTCTTCCGAGGCATCTATTGAAGAGGCATCCGAGCATATGATAAGGCACAGGATCAACAGGCTTCCTGTAACTGAAGACAACCGCGTGGTGGGGATCATTACTCGCGGTGATATTATCAAAGGTCTTGCAAAGCTCTGAGGAAAAAGGAGAGTCTTTCATGAAGGAAATCGAAGGTGGAATCTGTGCAGTAAAGGGCGTATCTGCAAACGGGATTAAAGCCGGAAAACTGGGATTGACTGTTATTCTTGCAGAGGGGCCGGCAGCAGGCGTTTTTACAAAAAATAAGGTCACGGCAGCTCCGGTTACTCTTAGTAAGGGAGTAATTGATACTCATCACCGTCTTTCGGGATTAATTGTAAATAGCGGAAACGCTAATGCCTTTACAGGTGATGACGGCTTTCTGGATGCTATGGAGATGGCATCCGTACTTGCCCAGAATCTTGGTCTTGAAGCTGACACGGTTGCAGTTGCCTCGACAGGAGTAATTGGCAGAAGGCTTGATGTCTCCTTAATCACGGAACATCTTCCTGAAGTTCTCAATGGGCTGGGCAGTTCTCCTGAGTGCAGTCGTGAAGCTGCAAAAGCAATGATGACCACGGATAGAGTCATAAAAGAAGTAGCTATTGAGATGGACTGCGGGATCAGGATCGGAGCAATTGCCAAAGGTTCGGGGATGATCGAGCCCAATATGGGAACTATGCTCTGTTTTGCATATACCGATGCGAAAGTGCCTGCCGACGTACTGGATGCTGCTCTCAGAATAGCAGTGGATAAAACTTTCAATATGGTTGTGGTGGATGGGGACACAAGCACAAACGACATGGTACTCCTTACTTCCACCTGCAAGTCTGGAGTCAAGCCCTGTATGGATTGTCTGGATGACTTTGAGGAGGGGCTGATTTATGTCTTCACCGAGCTTGCAAAGAAAATGGCAAAAGACGGAGAAGGAGCTACAAAACTTATTGAAGCTAGGGTAGTGGGCGCAAAAACACATGAGGACGCTAAATTTGCTGCAAAGGCAATTGTACGTTCTCCTCTGGTTAAGTCAGCAATTTTTGGAAAGGACCCAAACTGGGGAAGGGTTGTAGCCGCCGCAGGCTATTCAGGTGCCGAACTTGAACAGGAACTGCTTTCCCTTTCTTTCTCAGGAGGAGGAGAAGTGGTTGAACTTGTAAATTCCGGCGAGATTTCCAGTTCTTCGGATCTCAAACTTTTGAAAAAAATAATGGCAAATGAAGAAATTGTCATTACCCTTGATCTCAATCTGGGAGAGGAACAGGCAACAGCCTGGGGTTGCGACCTGACCTATGACTATGTCAGGATTAACGCCGAATATACTACCTGATGGTGAAACATAGTTTAATGCAGTGTTGGATACTTAATACAATATTGAACACAGCTTAAAGCCAGTATATTACTTATTGCAATACAGGACTGAAAAAACAGGACTGAAAAAACCAGCTTGAAAAAGTAAGACTGAAAATACAGGACTGACTGAATGAAAATACAGGACTGACTACAGAATTGATGTACAGGCTGAAAAACAGGTAACAGGAAATAAAATATGTAACTCGGATTAATTCGAAATTTAAGCAAAATTACTTCGGGAAAAATCCTGGTTTCTCCTAATTCCTGAAAATTATTTCAGGTTTATATCTATATTTCCAGGGGGTTTGTTAAGTGGATATACAAGAATGGGAACAACGCTACAAAGATGCTGTTTACAATGTCAAAAAAGCACTTCCTTATCTGGATGGTATGTTTGTAGCTTACAACAGTAATATTGATGCTATCAAACACCTTACAGACAAAGAACTGTCCATGCTTATGGGGCTTTTTAACGAAGCTGACGTTCAGGCAAGAGTTGAAACATACCCGAGAGAAATAAAAGAGCCTCTGGATTTCATGGCTCGCCTGCTGATTTCCATGCGAGAAGGAAAAGCTGCTGAAATTCCTACCCATACCTCAGATATTCATGAATGGCTGAAAGATAATCTGGGTTTTGACTATGCACGCATGGGCGGCCAGGCAGGAATAATTTCTAATCTTCTCTCTCGTCTAGAAATAAAAAAAGTCATAGCATATATCCCCTGGCTTTCTGAAGAACAGGCAGAATATTTTGTGGCTTCTGACAATCTTCTGCACCCTAAGGTAGAAGATGGAAAGGTTGTACTTAAACCCCCACTGGAAGCCTTCAAACCCGGAATAGAATCAAAAGTCAACTGGATCTTTGAGTATTCCAAAGGCATGGACGTAACCTGCGGTGGAAGCAAATTCCAGATTCCGAGAGATAACCGTCTTATAATTTCCTCCCGCCCGAAATGGATCCGCCTTGACATGGACAGGGAAATCTATGAGCACCTTGACTCACTTTTTCCGATTGACGGGGCAATGCTTTCAGGTTATCAGATGATAAAAGAGCAATACGAGGATGGGTCTACGTATAAGGACTACGTTTTGCATTCCGTGAAAGCTATTGAGAAACTCAAGGCTTTAAATCCTGAACTCCGCGTTCATGTAGAACTTACATCTATTCAGAACCGGGTAATAAGAAAGGCTATCCTGACTGAGATTGTCGCCAAAAATGTTCATTCCCTAGGTCTTGATACTGTGGAAGTGGCAAATGCTCTGAACGTCCTGGGGCATGAAGAACTCTCTTATTCCGTGATAAGAAAAGAAGAGAATGGGATTACCTCGCTTTACCATGGAGCTGTTCAGCTTTTAAAGGACCTGTCACTTGAAAGAGTCCATGTGCATTCTCTTGGCTTTTACATCTGTATCCTTGCAAAAGGCCATCCTCTTACACTTAAAGAACATAGGGATGCCCTGCTCTTTTCCTCAACTCTTGCCGGTGCCAAAGCCCTTAAAGGAAAAATTGAGAACCTTGAGGACGTAGAAGCAGGGTTGGAGGTCCCGGTTTCTAGTAAAGGCCTGGAAGACTTGGAGAACTTCAAGGTTTACTGTGTAGGGAAGAAACTCTGTACCCCTGAGGAGTTCGAATACGGATACCTCTATGGGCCTGATCATGATGCAGTTTTAATTCCTTCCAAGGTAGTAGATAAGCCCAGAGCAACAGTCGGGATAGGCGATGCGATCTCGGCAGGAGCTTTTGCAGCCATGCTTGCAAGAATAAAGCAGGAACAGGCATGAAAATAAATTCTCTTTGACTTATCCGATATCCGAAGTACTTATCCGATATCCGAAGTCGTACATTTATCTTCTATTCATTTTCTTTCCATTCATTTGCCTTCCATTTGCCTCCAATAAGCTTATCGTTCGTACCGTTCGCCTTCCATTTGCTTTCCATTTGCTTCCACTCGCCTCCTATTTCACGGATACAGGAACTGATTAGATGAATATACTTTGCGGATATAATGTCAATATAGATTCGGTGTACCGAATTAGTGGAGCCGAGATTTCGGAACTGCTGGAAACTTTCGAAGAGGCTGAAATTCTTGACAAAATCGAGAACCCCCCCGGAAAAATCTTTTCGGAATCGGATTTTGTAGCAGGGCTTGCCTACTGTATGAAATACGGATGTGGAGCCGAGTGGCTTGTTTTTGATCAGTCCGTTTTCGAGTTTCTTAATAGCCGCTATTTTGAGAAATCCCTTGTAAGAATGGGCGGAAATGCAGGAATAATGGCAAATGCTCTTTCCCAGTTGGGAGCTTCCAGGGTAATACCGAATGTTGCAGTGCCCTCTAAAACACAGCTTTCTCTCTTCTCAAAAAAAGCGATCTATTTTCCGGAACCCTCCATGCAGATAACGGAAAACGAGAGGAAAAGTCCTGAAGAAAATAAAGGTGCTTTTTCCAGCAGCCAGGAACCCATACATTTCGTCTTTGATTTCTCCGAGGGGGAGATATTTTCCCTTTATGGGACAGAGGTTCGGGTCCCGAGGGAAAATCGCTTCATAGCTACCTGCGATCATTTGAATCTCAGGCTTTTTGTCAACCCTGCTTTTGAGCAATATGCTCTCCAACACGCCTGCGAGCTTGATGGAGTACTTATATCGGGTTTTCATCTCCTGCTTGAGAACTATCCCGATGGCCGTACTTATAAGACAATTCTTGATGATACTTTCTCTCAGCTAAAAAGCTGGAAAACCAGAAACAATAAGCTTCAGATTCATCTGGAATTCGGACATTTTGCAAGTAAAGAAATTGCAAATTTTGTCTTTCTGAAGTTTGCAAAACTTTCAGATAGCCTTGGAATGAATGAAGACGAGCTTGCAGTGTTTTCTAATTTACATGGCGTCTCTGGAGAAAGACTTCAGCGTATGGAGGCAGATGCTATATCCAGTGCGGCTTTCAGGTTGGCATCAGGGCACGGGCTTAAGAAGCTCATAATCCATACCAGGGAATTTGTGCTGGCTGTGTTTAAAACTGATTGTGAGTTTAATTCCAGAGCAGTTTCTGAATTTGAAATGGATGAATCAGAAAGTTCAATTTTGCAGAGGGCAGCCCGAGAAAAGCTTGAAGCCCTGGAATTTGGAGTCAGGTGTGCAGGCGTGTATGCAGCTTCAGGCAGGCTTGAAGGACGGGAATTTGTGGAAGAGGAAGCTTCGAAACTTCAGGAGAGTCCATTTGGAAGAGAACAGATTGCAGCTTTCGTTAAGGCTTTTAATGGAAATATTCTTGAGCAGGGGGCTTATACTTTGAAGGGGAACTATATTATTTGCATGTTGCCTACAATGCTTTCCAGATCTCCAGTAACCACGGTAGGGCTGGGAGATACGTTAACAGCAGGGACTTTTCTCAGGGGGCTTGAGTTGAACGTACAGGCTTAAACCCGAACTTTTTGACCTCAATTATACGCTTGACTGCGGACAGGTCTTCCGATGGGAACGAGAAGGAGACTGGTGGACAGGCGTTGTTGGAGACCAGGTTATTCGGCTTTCGCAGGATCACGGGCAATTGATTGTTGATTCTAAACTCTCGCCTGAGGTTCTTACTCGTTATTTCCGCCTGAACGACAACCTGCCTTCTATTTACGAAAGCATAAACCGGGATCTGCTGATCGACAGAGCAATCCGCAAATATCGGGGCCTGCGGCTGATCAGGCAGGACCCCTGGGAATGCCTTATTTCATATATGCTCTCTACAGCCTCAAGCATTCCCACAATCCAAAAACGAATCTGCTTGCTCAGCCGGTCTTTCGGTCAAGAAATCGAGCCAGGATATTTCAGCTTTCCTGACCCTGAAACTCTTGCAAATGTCGATCCCTCCGAGCTTGACAAATGTAAGCTGGGCTTCAGGACCCAGAATATAATAGCCGCAGCCGAAGAAGTTGCGTCGGGCGAGCTGGACCTTGACGTGCTTTTCCGCCTGGAGTACAGGTATGCGCGGGAACGCCTTATGAGGCTCAGGGGCATAGGGGAAAAAGTTGCTGACTGCGTGCTTCTTTTCGCTTTTGATAAAATGGAAGCTTTTCCAGTTGATACCCACATCAGGCAGATCATCCAGCATTACCATATAGATGACAGTTACTTTGAAACCTGCAAAAACATGAGCTGTATGGGGGACTGGGGAAGGGAATATTTTGGACACTACTGCGGGTATGCCCAGGAGTATTTGTATTATCAGAAAAGGATGGAAGGGTTTGTAAGTCTTTATTGAGTTTCGTAGAAGAATTCTTCCTCAAATTTGAAGAGGATAGAGTTCCATCTAATTATTTACTCTTTTTAAAACGCAAAACTAAGTTCTTTAATTCATCAATCTTGTCAGCCACAAGCTTTGGAACATCTGTTTCCATTTCGTAAGAGACAAGTGATGGAATTATTGGAATGGCAACCTTCAGTTTTTGAGTTGTACTCAAGGGAGAATACAGTTCGTAGAGCACTTCATCAATCTTTACTTTCATTTCAGGTATATCATTTTTAATCTCTTCCAGATTTTGTTGAATAGTATCCAGATATTCCTGTGGATTTTGCAGTTCATCTACTGATTCTATTAATCTGTCAACTGAAATATGTAAATATTTGATTTCGTTTGAAATAGAAGTTGTTTCTTCTTTGATCGTTTTGATATCTTTTACTACCTGATCTGGCATCGAGCTAAATATTGGTATTAGTCCTACAAGTCTCGAAACTATCTCATATTGTTTTGCAAGATCATTTACATTTCGTATTTCTTCGATTTCTTCAAATATATGTTCGTAGCCTGGTATATGCGGCATTCTCATTCTGAAAGTTTCGATCAAACCTTCAATATTTTGTGTCATTTCTTCCTGACTACCAATTTCCCATTTCTGAACTTCTTTACTGACAGCACATGCAATTTCTTCTGCATCCGTATCTTTCGATTCCTTGCACGCGATTTTTGCTTTCTCTTGGATTTCTTCAAGAAGCTCTTTTAGGTGTCTATCTAGGATAGGCAACCCTTTTCTCAGAGTTATTGTTGCAAAAGGTGCTGTCTCTTCAGTATCTCTCATTAATTCTGCTGCACGATCACAATATTTTCTATAAAAATTGAGCTCGCACTTTGTTGCCTCTAAGTCTATGTTTTCCAGATTCTGGATCTCTTTTAATGCATTTGCAAGATTTTCAACAGCTTCTAAAAGCAATTTCTTGCTCTTTGAACCTTTAATTGCATTTTTAGCATCTTCAATATCTCTATCTACATACCCGTCTATTTTTCTCTTTAATTCATGTTTTCCGAAAACAATAGAATAGAATGAACGATAAAATGGGAGACAAAAATGTGATGGTCTATATAATCCATATTCAGGCTCCGCTTTTTCAAAAAACTTAATAGCTGTTTCTAGTTCTCTTCTGTAATCATCTTCTTTGGCTTGGGATGCTTTGAATATGGAAACTTTTCCAAGGGAATAATTTGCGGATTCTCTTGTTATTTTATCGCTATCCTTACTGAGTATAATTAAGTCGTTCCATGCCTTTTGTTTGTTTGGAATATGAGGAAATACAAAGCCAAGGGAATAGGCAACATTACTTCGCACATTACACTCTTCATCATTGGTTAGCCTATGTAAATCATTCGATGCCTGTTCTTTATCCGGAATATAGGCAAACGCAGAACCTAAGGATGAAGCGACACCAGCTCGAATATTGCTGTTTTCATCATTGGTGAGTTTGTGTAAGTCGTTCCATACTTGGTTTTTATCAGGAATACAAAAAAATACAGAACCGAGAACATCAACGATGCCCTTTCGCACACCACTATCTTGATTCTTGGTTAGCTCATGTAGATCATTCCATACTTTTTGTTTATCTGATACATAAGGAAAGGCATAGCCAAGAGCATAGGTTGCAGTCCTTCGAACATCACTATCTTTATCGTTTGTAAGTTCAATTAAATTGTTCCAAACCTCTTCTTTGTGTGGTAGATAAGAACCAACAAAACCAAGGGTAGAGGCTCCAGTCTGTCTCACACGCCAATCTGCATTATTTGTTAGTCCTATTAAATCGTTCCATGCCTTCTCTTTATCCGGAACATATAAAAAAGAAAAGCTAAGTGTAGAAGCTACAGCTTTTCTTACATATCCATCTACATCATTTGTTAGTCCTATTAAATCGTTCCACGCCTTTTCTTTATTAGGTACATATGAAAAAGATAATCTAAGGGTAGAGACTAAAGCTCTTCTTACATGTCCGTCTACATCATTTGTTAGTCCTATTAAATCGTTCCAAGATTGTTCTTTATTTGAAGTATTAGGTAAAGAAGAGCTAAGGGCAGAAGCTGCATAGTGTCTCACATAATCGTCTTCATCATTGGCAAGTTCAATCAAATCATTCCATGCTCTTTCTTTATTTGACATCTCAGAATACGCAGAGCTAATGGCAAAGATTGCATCGCGCCTTACGTATCTCTTATTACTATCATCACGGGCAAGATTGTACAAATCATTCCATGCCTGTTGTTTATCTACCAGTGATGAAAAATTATCTCTTAACTTATGCAATGCCTTGATATGTTCCTCTGGATTTTTGCTAAGGCATTGCTTGTGAATCTTCTCTTGATCTATCAACTGCCCAACACCATAAGTTTCAATAAAACTTCAAGCTTAAAACGATTTCTTTTTGATTTTTGGGATTGAAGATTCGCTAAAAAAGATTTTTGCAGAAAAAATCTGCTTTGCATAAACTCAGTTAATTGAGCTCAACTTAGTTTCCATAAAGAATTTATGTCCATTCCCTCAAAAAAACCCTGAAACCCTGATATTCCAACCCGCAAATCCCTTCATCCTCTATAACCTCAAAGCCCTCATTCACACTCCAATGCACCCATTTCCCAAAGGAACACTCATAATCCGGTCTTTGAGAAGCCCTCTTACTGTCGGTGATTTGCTCCAGATTCCAAAAACGTATTTTCCGTTTTCGTATAACCTTCTAAACCTCAAATACTTCTCATTCCTTTCAAGCTTCACTTTGGGATTGGTTTAAGTACTTTTTCACCAGTTCCGTGTCTTTCAGTAACTTAAAACTCACAAATCCTCCGGCAATAATATTCGTATAAAATGTAAAAGCTCTCCATGCTGCCACTGTAATTCCGAGAATATTTGCCGGCACAAAGATTGAAAAGAGGGAAATCGCGGCAAGTTCCGCTATCCCACTTGAACCTGGGGTTAAAGGCATAACTAGAATAATCATGAGTAAAACCTGTACTGCAAAAGAAATGAGTATTGAAGGAGACTGATTAAGACCCATAAGAGTTATCGGAAGCGAGGAAAACTCTGCTATCCAGTATATGACTGTGTATATCAGCCCGGAATACAGGCCTTTACGCCCGTCTGTCAGAAAGATATTCATGCTTGAATGAAATTCGTCAATTTCCCTGTCAATCGACCCTGATAATCTCTGCAGTTTGTATCCTATTTTCTTACCACTAAAACGTCCAATCCATTTCATAAGGCAATTTATGACGAGCTTAATAAAACGAGGTTTCATGGGTGCATATATCAGGAGGGCAAAGACAATTATTGAAAGGAGTTCTCCTAATATAATCAACGTATCCATTCTGGGATCTGACAGTACACCACGGAGAAAATATAGCGAAAAAGGTACGGCTAACAGGATCAACAGAGCGTCCAGTACGCGTTCTCCCAGGACAACTGCAGTAGCCTGTCCAACCGGCATTTTTTTCTGTCTCAGAAGATGAATTCTCAAAGGTTCTCCACCTATTGAAGAGGGCGTAAGCGCTGCAACAAAAGTGCTGGAAATTACCATTTCTATAGAGGTTTTAAAATCTATTTTATGCCCCAGTGCAGATGCCATTGACCTTATGCGCAGTCCCCAGATAACGAAAGAAAATAGATGGATAACAAGTGCAGCTATTACATATTCAGGCTTGATATCCCTAACAACTTCAATTGTTGTCTTATCAAGAGTAAAGATGAGAACAAACACTATTGAAATTATACTGATCAAAATTGAGCTTGTTATCCACTTTGTGTAATTTCTCATGAAAACACAATCCGTTAGACCTTATTCAGAATTATTCAACTGCAATAGT
>NZ_LZPK01000022.1:0-26021 GCF_001729375.1 Methanosarcina sp. A14
TTATCACCAGAAGCTACATAGGCATAATTGCCGGAAATTTTTACTCCAGATATTAAGTTTTTTGTCATAATCCTACCTACTGAAACAGGTGAAGAAGGATTAGCAATATCCAGTATCACAAGATCCTGTCCTTGCCCAATGTAAGCGTAATTGCCAATGACATCAACGGCATCTATAAACCCTCCGAAATGCCCCACAGGTTTCACTTTACCTTTAGGAACAGATGCTGCCCCAGCAATTGTTACTGCAATTGTTACCAAAAAAGCAACAAATACAAATGGATAAATTATTTTTTCTTTATTCCCATAAATCATACTCCTTTTCCCCAAATGATTGTCCAGATGTACAAAGATGTAGGATTTATTTCCCAATTTGTCCGTTATTATCCGTTCAAGACAGGATGCGCTTTTAAGTTGATGCACTATTGAGAAATGAGTCGTATTTTTGCATACATATATGGAAGTTAATTTTTAGACATTTTTAACTTCTTTTTAATTATCCTATAATTTCTATTTACTTTGTATTAAAATTTTGTTTTTCTAATTTCCCTTCTATCAACCTTTATCTATGTACTCAGAATAGCCTTTCGACAACTTAATATAATGTAATGAGATATATACAATATGTAAAGTTTGCATTACATATTGTAATTAAACATAGACATTTATACGTGTACATATACATGAGTATACTGAGAGAATTCGGCTTTCATTGAAAACCCTTATGGAGGTTCTGTAAATGAAACATAAGCAGTTCAAAATAATCACCTTTCTTACTACAATGGTTATGGCAGCTGTAATTAGCTTTTCAATTTTAATAGGAAATCCTGCACTTGCCGTAGCTTCCTTCTTTGGAGGCATAGCTGTTATGTACCTCTCAAAACGCAGACTGGAAGATATTGTAGAAGATGAGAGAATTCGTCAGATAAGTCAAAAAGCCTCAGGAATTACATTCCAGTTCATAATTCTTAGTTTTGCCATCGGGGGTGCAGTCCTTATAGCAATGAAGGATACTTATCCGAAATATACGGATTTTGGTTTTTTCATGTCATATGCAGCTTGTACGGGTCTTGTACTCTACTCTATCTTTTATATGTATTTTAATATGAAATCAGGAGGCTAAGTTGAAGGTTAGAGTTTACAGGTTTCCAGATTACTGGAGTATCTCATCAGACATCCGTTTACACTCGCTTGTGAAGAGATGGAGTTTTCAATGAAAAATAATATGAAAGTTTACAGGGCAATGCAAGATCTTACTCAGGAAAACCTGGCTGAAAAAGTAGGAGTTACAAGGCAAACCATAAACGCAATTGAAAAAGGTAAATATGATCCCTCGCTTGAACTTGCATTCAAGCTTGCCAGGCTTTTTGGCGTCCGTATTGAGGAAATTTTCCTCTATGAAGACCGTGAAGTCAGAAGTTCAGAAAGAAAAGGTTGATTTATTTAATTCTGAGATAAGAATTTACTAATTTAAAATTGAGAAATTTTAAAAAAATATTTTTTAGATAGTTCTAAGTTTAATTTTTTTCATTGAAAGCTGATTTATGAGATATTTCCAGATAAACCTAACTTTCCTGAATTCTCTGAACAAGTAAACCCGGAGAAAAGAAAGCCATATAACTAATTTATATTTCCACGAAAACGAGAACTGAGAGCTATTCAGGCTCTCTAGCAAGTAAGCTGATTTTCCTTTCAAAGATTAACAGTAGTGCACTCCAAAAAACAATTTTAGTTTTTAAATATATTTATAAGAAATGAAAAGATAGTTACAATTAATGGACGTCTGCAGATGTACAGACCGTCAGCTTTTGTTATCAGAGAAACTAACAGGTAAATAAACAAGTTGTAAAGAAAATAAGCAGGAGAAAAGAATCTATGATGCAATCATTTATAGTAGAACACTATCTCAATAAGGATGTGGATGTTTATTGCGGTGGACCTGATGTTTTCAAGGGAAATGTAGAAGCCTGTGCCGATAATGTTCTGACGCTCAATAGCGAAGGAAAACTCACCCATATAGCTATTGATAAAATAATAGCCCTCTGGGGCCAATAAGTTCAAAGTTCCAAATTCCGATATTTCTGTACTATAGAGGACAATTATATAGAACAAATGAATTAAGGAAAGATTTTAAGAATTTTCTTCTAAATCTGACTAAAACTGGAAAGCTGAACTAGTGCCCTGGTTTTTGGGAATAAAGGTCACTCAAATTGGCGGCCTGGATTTTGATATATGAGAAAATGTTGAGGTGCAAAGAAGTGCAATCTTTTATAGTAGAACATCTTCTAGGCGAAGTCGTAGATATTTACTGCGGGGGTCCTGATGTATTTAACGGTAAAGTGGAAGCCTGCGCAGACAACGTGCTCACTCTCGAGCATAACGAAAAGTACACGCACATAGCAATTGACAAGATAATAGCCATTTGGCGTACTTAACTAACGTAAACCTCGTTGAATAAAAAGGGTTCTGGACGCATCAAATCTGGATATACTGAGCCCTGGAGTAATGAGTCCTGAGATATTGAACTCTGGATGTAATGAGTCCTGAGATATTGAACTCTGGGAAAGTTCCGAAGTTTTTAATGCTTCGCCTTTTCCAGCAGTTTAGCTAAAACTTTCTGTTTTCTTAGCTTATGCTTTCCTGCAACTTTTTGCATGGGAAGCAATAAATTCTCTCATCAATTTTGCCCCAAGCATGGCGGTTTGCCCGGAATCGTATTCAGGAGCGATTTCTACAACATCAAAAGCCATTGAGAAAGGAGCAAGTGTCCTTATTGCAGTCCTTACATCTCGCGCACTCAGGCCAAAGGGTTCAGGCGTGCCGAGACCAGGAGCATAAGCCGGGTCTATTGCATCCATATCAAGGGAAAGATAGATCTGACTGCAGTCAAGCCACTCGAGGGCTTCTTTAAGAATCTCTACCATGCCTGTGGATTCCACATCATCAGCTGTGTAATACTTCAGGTTATTTTCCCTGGCAAAAACCCATTCTTCTTCCGGACCACTTCTTATACCTATGGAAACAAGATTCTTAGTGACCTCACTGAGGATATTTCGGGACACACAGGCGTGGTTATGCTTAAAGCCCCTGTACTCTTCCCTGAGGTCAAAATGGGCATCCAGGACAAGGACCCCGAAATCTTCTCCTGCAAGTTCGGCGCAGGCTTTCACCATAGCGAAAGTCAGCGAATGCTCCCCTCCAAGCATAATGGGAAGCTTTCCATCATTCAGGAGGTCTTTTGTAGCTTCGTAAAGGCTCTGCAGAGTCTCGTCAACCAAAGCGGAAGTTTCCAGATTCCCGGCATCATAGATCGGAAGATCGACAAGGTCTATGTCGAAAGTCGGGTTGTAACTCTCAAAATTCGCAGAAGCCTGCCGCATAGCGTCAGGAGCCCAGCGGCTGCCTGCCCTGTAAGAAGAGGTATTATCAAAAGGCACGCCGAAGATAACATAACGTGCAGATTCATAGTCTGCAAGAGCGTCTATAAAGGAATTGGGTAAAAACATAATTTAGCCTGATATGAAATTATTTGCTTAAAAAAAGAACGACTCAGGTTCTTAACCTGAGTTTCACTTTAGTGTAGGAAGTTTATGTCCGTATATCGAGCTTGACCTTACTAAGAGCTGTAATGTAAGAAATCTCTTCGCCCTCTTTGACCTTCTCCTTGTATTCATCAGGAACTACGATCTCAAAGGTTGAGAAGTCTCCCATGTCCATAAGCTGGGCAATGTCGCCGGTAATCGAGAGTACCTGTGCTGTCTTTCTTTCCACAATCGGGACGTATACTTTGGTTGCAACTGAGCCT
The DNA here is from genome assembly GCF_001729375.1 of Methanosarcina sp. A14. Lineage (NCBI taxonomy): Archaea > Methanobacteriati > Methanobacteriota > Methanomicrobia > Methanosarcinales > Methanosarcinaceae > Methanosarcina > Methanosarcina sp. A14. Next base: position 3,805 of record NZ_LZPK01000022.1, read on the forward strand.
ATGAAGGAGCGCTTCTGGCCGTCAAAAAGTCCGATAGCCTCTACTCTTGCCTTTGCAGCCCCGTGTTTTCCCGGTTTGGACTTGGTAATACTTTTTATGACACATGCTTCGTCATCAATGATTACATATTTCCCTTCTTTGAGTTCCTTAACTTCTACCTGCTGTTTCATAATGATTCTCCCATACGTTTTTATATGTTTATAAATAAGCTGTAAACGCCATTCCGGATTTGCCAGAAACTTTCCACGGCTCCGGTAAAGTAGTATAAGAAGGCTTTTCTAATTTTTAAGCCTGACTCTTATTTTACCAATACATTACTTAAGATCTGCATAGAAAAACTGGAAAATATTCCGAGCTTGGAGTGCCTGCAGAGCTAATCTACAGATCGAGAACTAATACGATTAATTTATCCTTGACTATATAACGCTTGTGCGAGATTTTACGTCTTTTGACTGGATTCCTGAGAAAACTGCCTGAAATCTCCGAAAAAATCCGGAAAAATCCAGATTAAAGGAATACTGGATTAAAGGAAATATTGGATTAAAGGTAATATTAGGTTTCAAAGAGAAAATCCTTTACTCAATAAGAGTTATTATTCTCTTGAAGCATACAGTGTAGTAAATTTGCCTGGAAATTCCCTTTTTTCTTTTACAGGTGGTTCCGGACTCCGTTCCGCAATTCTTACGCCATCCACACTGTCTTTCCGACTTTCGTCTTAAAAGCTGCTCCCAAGTTCCTTTAACTTTTTCGATCCGGGAACTCCTTCTTCATTCCATCCGCGGTAATGGTAATATTCCTGAAGTGCAGCTTCGAATTCCTGCCTGGGAAGTCCGTACCCTTCGTTTTCACCCTTGTTTTCAAACAGCCTTTCAGGAAGGGTATCGTCTTTTCGGGCAAATCCTGCATTAAGGTTATACGTTCTCTCCAGATTATAGATTCTTTCTCCGATTTTCAGGAGCTCCGCAGGTGATATTTCCATACCTGCACCCGAAAGCAAAAGAGCAGAACCTAGCTCTTCGTTAAGGGCAAAACCTGAGAAGGGGCAGAATACAAAAGAGTCCAGAACTGCAGTCAGGTTTTCAAATACCTGGAGGATACCTGCTTTTCCTTTAAGGCTCAGACGATTAAGACTTACAGGTCTTCCAAGTACCTCGGGTCCAACCATGAAAGCAGTCAAATAGTCTCCCCCATGGGTGGAAGTAGCATAAGCCAGGGCCTGTCCCTTTATCCCTCGCGGATCAAAACCTCCGAGTTCGAGCCCCTTTACATCCATGCTCAGGTCTTTTCTCCCAAGGCCTGATAAGTATCTCCTGGCTCCATTTCCTAGTTTGCCTCCTTCCCCGATTTCAAAGAGCCTGGATTCCAGTTCATTAGCCTTGATTATTCCTTCTTTGAGTTCTGCATATGCCCCGAGCACGGAACCTGCCGAGATAGGATCAAGCCCGTAATCCTTGCATATCCTGTCAGCCTTAAGCACGGAAGTGATATCAGGGTTTTCAAGGTTAAACCCGAAGGCCCAGAAGGAATCGTAATCAGGCAAAATCTGTCCTTCAGGTAAAATCGGCCCTTCAGGCAAAATCTGCCCTGCATTTTTAAACATCTGCCCTGCTCCTTTAATTCTTTTTTTACAACCCAGAGGACAGCCAGGACAACTCTCATTTTCAAGCTTGAAAGTGGATTTGATACACTCTCCTGAAAGTAAATCTGCAAAAAGAGTCTTTTTTCCGGTAAAGTTCCTGCTAGGAATGAGATTCATATAATCCAGCAGTTTTACAAGCACAGAAGTGCCGTAATTTGCAAGGCCTTTAGAAAGCACGGGACTTGCATCAAAGAGCTTCGATAGTTTTACCTCAAGTTCCCTGAATCTCTCAGGAGCAGAAGGTGAAAGTTCCTTTTCTCCTTTTACAACCACGGCTTTGAACATTTTTGAGCCGGCAACCGCACCCAGACCTCCTCTCCCGCTATGTATGGAATCAACAACAAAAGAGGAAATAAGAACCTGTTTTTCTCCTGCCCTACCAATACAGGCCACACTGCCTTTGTCTTCAAGGGCTTCGGTACATTCTCTGATATTCATTCCCCAGAGATGTTCTGCGGGCACAATTTCAATATTTCCGGTCTCTATTTTTACATACGAAGGCCTTTTTGCCTTTCCGATAACAATCAGAGCATCGATTTCAGCTTTCTTCAGTTCACTTCCGAAGCCCCCAGTCATGTTCCAGCTAAATATCGTGCCTGTTAAAGGCGATTTTGATGTGAGGACCGCACCTGAAGCCATCGGAGCAAGGCCAGAAAGAGGCCCAGAGGTGAATATTAAGGGATTTTCCGGACTAAGAGGGTTAATATTCGCGTCTGCAAGTTCGGAAAGCAGTTTTACCCCCAACCCTCGGCCACCAAGGTATTTCCGAATTAAGTTCTCATCGGTCCTGACTGTATTTACAGATTCAGAACCAAGGTCTACATATACTGTTTTTCCTTTCAAGCCCGCCATATTAATTCCTCTATTTCTTTTCCCGCTCCATTTTACTTCTGTTTTTACTCCTGCTTCTTAATTATGTTTTTACTCCTGCTTCTTAATTATGTTTTTACTCCTGCTTCTTAATTATGTTTTTACTTCTGCTTTTTAATTATGTTTTTACTTCTGTTTCTTAATTATGTTCTTACCTATGGATAGATAACCATGGACAAGACCATAATAGTTAACATTAGCGTTTTTATTCAATAATCAAAGGATAAGAACTGTGACCTTAATGGCAACTAATCCCATAAACGCCGTAGATATACAAAATAAAATTACCAAATAAATCAAAAAAGAGTATCTTCTTCAAATTGTATGAGTAAAAGTAAATTTCATGTATTTGCTGAAAATTTAAGAATTTAACCAAGCGTAAGAAACAACTTCAAACGATGCATTTAACTCAATAACTGTATGATAAAATTGTTGCACATTTTTCGAATTGGAAAATCCTCCATTAAATTTGAAGAGAATACCGAAAATTTAAAAAACACTATCAATGAAACTATTAAATAAGGAATAGTTCTGCCTCCCAGAGGAAATGTCAGGGTAGAACTTATGGGCATATATAAACACCTGCCCCAGACCAACTGTCGAGACTGCGGTGAACAGAGCTGCTACATCTTTGCCATAAGGCTACGGCAGGACAGGTAAGTTTAGATCAGTGTACGCAACTTAAAGAGTCAGGTTATGAAACCAACCTCGAAAGGCTACAGTTTCTGGCTGGCGTACATTTGAGTCACAATCTGATGTATCAATCAGTTGGAGGAAGCTTTGAAAACACTAACAATAGTACTCACTGATGGTCCTTACATCTCTGAGTACGCTGAGATCGCCTACAAACTCGCCAGGGCTGCACTTAAACAATATAAAGTAAACATATTTCTGTACCTGGATGCAGTGCACATCCCAAAAAAGAGCCAGGACCCATCCTTCTTTACCAATGCAGGACAACTGTTTTCCGGACTTGCGGAAAAAGGGGTCGTTATTCGAGCCTGTGCGCGATGCGCCAGTGCAAGAGGCTACATTCCAGAAGAGGAGATTATACAGGGAAGTAACTGCAGAGATTATCTCCCTGGAATAAGAATTACTAGCCTTTATGAGCTGTCGGAAATGTTAAATAAAAGTGACAGAGTAATTTCACTTTCAAGATAAGGTTTTATTGATAAAATCCAATTTTTGGGAGGTTCGGATCTTATGAGATCAGTTTTTTATCTGCTGGATACAGCACCATACGGCAGTGAAAAAGCTTTTGGAGCATTGAATGCAGCTGCAGTAAGCCTTAGGAAGATGGATGTGACTCTCGGTCTTTATGGCGATGGAGTTTATCTTGCGGTTGCAGGGCAAGACAGCAGAAAGCTTGGATTACCAAACCTTGCAGATATTCTTTATGCATACGGGGAGTTGAGAGTGCTTGTGCATGAACCCTCGCTGATGGAAAGGTACCTTTTCGGAGAAACTTTGATAGAAACCCTAGAACTGACCGACGAAGAAGATTTTTTTGAAGTAATGAAAAGCTCGGATGGTGTGATCTCGTTTTAATAATGGCTGAATACTACTTAATGGCTGAATACTACTGCTGATCATGGATTTATCGGATGATAATATGAAACAAGAACAATCGGATGTGTTCCTGCTGACAAAGCCTCCCTTCAGCCAGAAATCGGAGTTATGTCTTAAACTGGCTGCCTGTTCTGAGAAAGCCAGAATCTACCTTGCAGGAGATGGAGTCTATCACCTGCTTACCGGGATAGAAGAACAACAAGAGTTCAAAATTTACGCATGTAAAGAAGACCTGGAAGCCAGAGCTATGAGGGCAGGAGATAAAGTGACAGTCTTGGATGACTTTTACACCGATTTTATAGAGGATATAATGGAGCATTGCAGGCATGAATATACATTTTAAAATTTTAAGTGTTGTAATTTGAGAATTATATTTTTTGATTTGTGGTAAAAAGTGCCAGATCTTTTTTGCCATATTTTACTTTGCCAAATTTACTTTCATAATTGCAACCGCTCCTTTAAGTTATTGGAAATAAAGCTGAACCGGATTGATTTTTATGGTTGAGAGTATCCCGAAAGAGATAATAAAAGAACTGCAATCAGTATGCCAGTTGCATGAGGAAGCTGTCTGCAATCACGATAAATGCAGGGAATTTAGTGAGAGTTTATCAGGAATATTGGTCCGGCTTGAAGATCTAAAATTCTACCGGATGGCTGACAGACTGATGAGTATTCTCCTGAACTGCAAGCCAAAGGAGGCCTCTCACTGTGAAAAAGCTAACCTCGTTGGAGAAATGATGAAAGAAATAACAAAAGAAGCTAAGAGAGCGGCAGGAAAATGAAATCTGAAGCTTTCTTATTTTATAGCTTGTTTAAAGGTAACCCGGATCAAGTGTTTGATTTTATTATTCAGCTTTAGAAAAATATATATTCTTATATTCAATGTTTATTGATATGAGTGATGAAGAAAACATCCAGCTTTTCAAGGCACTGAGCGAAGATACAAGGTACAGAATTATCAAGGCTCTTCTTGATGCTGAGTGCAAATGCAAAGAGAATAAATGCAGTGACTGCAAAGGAGAACTATGCGCCTGCGAGATCCCGGAACTCATTGATAGAACTCAGTCAAATACCTCAATGCACCTTGCAAAATTGCAGGACTGGGGAATAATTAAAGTGAGAAAAGAAGGGAAGATGAGGCTCTATTCCATAGAAAACGATAAAATCAGGAAACTTCTGAAAGTTCTTGAAAAATAATTTTGTGCAAGTATTTCAATTAAAACTCAATAGGCAACATTGGCACCTTCTCACAAGGAAAAAGGGTTTATTTACTCTTTTCAGGCAGTTATTCATATTTTTCAAGTTTTGCTCTTTCTTGCAGAGTTAAAAAACCGTAATCTTGAGCTTTTAAGGTACGGATCAAAACTTTAAGGTTGTTTAGGGCTTTTTCTCCAGTATTGAACTTGCAATCCAGGCGTATAGATGTGTTTGACATATCCACGAATTCCCAGGGATGGACAAAGATTACAGGGGATTCCCAGCGTTTGAGTAGCGGGATAAAAAATTCTGGAGGCAGCCTTATAAATGAAGAAGTAATCGTCGCTGGAATCCTTATTATTTTGCCTTCAACTTTGCTCCGGGAAAAAGGAGGCTTATATGCTGCAATGGATGAGTCGTACCTAAAACCCTCATCTTCCAGAAGTCCAAGATAATTTTTCGGGAACTGCAGGTTCGGGGCCCTGAAAGAAACCAGCTTCCTTTCAAACTGCCTCAAAACTCCTCCAGCCTGCTTGAGAGCAGTTCTGGCTTCTTCTTTATCCATGCGGTCAAAACGCGTATGAGTATATCCATGGCATCCAAGTTCATGTCCTTCTTCCGGGATTCTATGTATAATGTCAGGATATTGCTTAGCCATCATCCCGGTAACAAAAAATGTTGCTTTTATCCTTTCTTTTTTGAAAAGATCCAGTAACTCAGGCAGTCCTTCTTCCATGCCTCTCGTACTTGTAAGCATCGGGGGACAGTCTTCTTCCACATCAACAGTTATTGTGATATTTTTCATAAATGACACTTGTATATACTTTGCTTGTCTGTTCACAGATCCGGTTCCAGTCATAATTTGAAAGCCCTCTTAAAGCTTCCCTGGAAAAGGAAGTTCGCAGGGCCGGTTTTTCTATAAGATTCTCAAGATATTCTGAAAATTCGGTAATGCTGTCTGCAAGATAGCCGTTCACACCGTTATTTACAATATCCGAAACCCCACTGTTATTCATTGCTACAACAGGAACCTCTTTTGACATTGCCTCCAGAATCGAAATTCCAAAAGCCTCATTAATCGAGGGAAGAGCAAATATATCTGCCTGTTCCAGATATCCCAGCACTTTTTCCCTGGGTACTTCCCCTGTAAAGTAGAAATTTCCGGATAAACCTGACTCCTCCACCGTGCTTTCAAGCTTTTCCCTTAGTGGGCCGTCTCCTATCATTACAAACAGCAAATTTTTATGCTTTTCCAGAAGTGAAGGGGCTAAATCTACAATGTTTTGAACACCCTTTTTCTTTGTCATGCGTGCAACCGTGGCAATTACGAGTTTTCCTTTAGTATTAACAGGGAAGGAGACTTTGATGATTTTATCTTCAGAATCTACCCCATTGAAAATCCGGTATATTGGTTTTTTTGTCATCAGCTTTGAGTCTTTTTCAACTGCCGAACTAACTGCAATTACAGCATCAGTATTTTTTAGAAGCAATTTGCCTGCAAGATATAAAAGCGAACTATATGGCGTATCTCCTACCAGGGAATGATTGGTGACTACTACGGGAATTCCGAGTTTTCTGGAAATAATAAGAGCAATCATACCGATGGGTGAATCAAGCCCATGACAATTGACAATATCATAATTCCCGTTTTTTAAAAGGTTGAAGAGTTCTTTATATGCACCTGGCATGAGAAATCGCCTCTGTCCGGGTAAAGGTTTACCTTTAACTCTTATTACTGATACTCCATCCCTTCTACTGTACTCAGGAACACCTGGGTAGCTCCTTGTAATAACGCTTACCTCATATCCATGCTTGCTCAGGGTTTTAGCAAGGGTGTGCATTGAATACTCGATTCCTCCTACCTTTGGAAAATACCAATCACTGATCATTGCAATTTTATGTTTTTCCATATCTCAGATCCTCCGTAATAAAACAGGTAAAGGAATCCTATCAGACTGCTCAGTCCAAAAGAGATAAAACGTTCCAGAAAAACGAAACTTCCTGAAGAAGCAAGCGATAACCCAAAATATAGAAGCAGGGAAATCAATCCTCCTTCAACGATTCCAAGCCCTCCAGGAGTTATTGGCAGGAGTCCGAGCAGGAGATACAAGATTGAAACTGATGCGATAATATGCAGAGAAAGATTAAGATTTAGAGCCAGGGCGATCAGTTGAAGTCGTACTATATCCAGAATCCAGACCCCAGAAGATAATAGGAGAGCAGGAATAAAAGATTTATGAAGTTTTTTCCAGTTTTGCTTTATATCTTTAAGAAGGACAGTAAATCTTTCCCGGAAAATCCATATGAGTATTCCAGTTGCAAGGGAGGCAAGGAGAAACAGATAAGTTGAATTTAATGTCAGGATATTTTTCAGAGGCAGGAATTTAATATCTAGAGAAGGAACGAAATATAGCACGTAGAATAAGAGCAGGATAATGGGAATCGCTTCAACGAGCCTTTCAAAGAGGATCGTTATGAAAGCATCGGTATAACTTATCCCAAAGCGTTTGTTAACCCATAACATCCGCAGGGGTTCACCTCCTGTCCGGTTCGCTGGAGTTAGATTATTCACAAAAATTGCTCCGAAAAGAATGGGAAGAAGATCTGTGGCTTTAAGATTGTGGCCAATGGAGGAGAGTACCTGCTGCCAGCGGACTGCAAATAAGTACACACTCAACAGGTAAACTAAGAACGCCAAAATAACATATCGAATCCGTGTTTCAGCGAGCATTTTCAAGCTCTCTCCAAGAACAGATACAATCTCTGTCCAGTAGGCATGGACCAGAAATACTCCAACTGTAAGTAGTAAGAGAATTACAATGGCTTTCTTCAATATTCCCTGATTCAAAAATACACCTTCATAGGGATTCAGAGTGGAATTTCTGTGTATATTTTTTATAATTAAAATCTGTTCCTATCCGGATTTTCCATTCATTGAGATTGATCAAACTCTGGACCTTGTACTTCTCCAGATTGAAAAAGGCATATTTAAAATATTCTTTTTTACGTATCAAAGACCACATCTCTACATGCCCGAAGCCATAACTCATTAAAAGGTATTTCTTATCTTCTACCTGGTCCCATTCTTATTTTTAGATTCTTTTTATATAATACCTGTCATCATCGTTTTTTCCAGATTTAACTTTAGATTTATAGTTTCAAATTGAAACCTAACATTTCTAATATAGTTTTCTATTACTATTTTCCTGAATTTATTCTTTTATCAAATTTCTTTTGTTTATGTTTATACTGTTCGTAGTCTCACAAAGTATCGTCTCCAATCCTGACGAAAAAGTAGTAAGAATTTCTTTCATGGTGGATTTTTCTTTTAAAAATCTGTATTTGAAAAAAGCTATATCCTGAAGATCTTAAAAGAGCCAGCCTTTAAGACAGAGAAATCTCACATATATATTGTATGAATCTGGAGAAACCTTACATCGTTTCTGTTTATGCCGCTCTACGGAACGAGAAAGGCGAATTCCTGCTTCTCAAGCGGTCGGAAAATTTTCACAGCAATCCGGGGAAATGGGATCTGCCGGGTGGAAAGCTGAGCCGTGGAGAACTTCTTAAAGATGCAGTTGTTCGGGAGGTCTGGGAGGAAACCGGGATTTCAATTGTGCTCGGAGAGATTGCAGGATATGCTACCTTTGAGCTTCCGGACAAAAAAGTAATTGCCATAATATATGATGGAGGATATGTCATTGCTGATGTAAAGTTGAGCTATGAACATGTGGAACATGCATGGAGCTCTCTTGAGGATATTCTGGAAATGAATGATCTTCCCGCTCATTTTAAAGAGTTCTTTAAAAGATTCACTGCAGAAAATAAGGAACTCCCAGAGCTGCCTATTTAAACTCTATCCGAAAAGTGATTACCTGCTGAGCCTGTCACAAAACCAATTTTTATTTTCATGATTTATAAGAGTTCTAGAATTGCTTTCTTGGCCAGAATCTCAATTGGCGATTTTAAAAATGAGTTTCAAAAAAGTAGATATTGAGTTTTTGAATCAGCTCTTTAAGTAAAAATTCGAAAGAAAAATTAGTGACTTACACTAAGGCCATTTGTAAGCTGATAATAAAGAACTTTTAATGCGTCTTCGGTTAAGTAAGAAATCGTGACAATTGCGTCAATGTTCTCAACATTTGTTAAATATTTTAATAAATTATGAGCTGGAACAGGGTATCGATTTCATGCAAACAGGCCAAAATTTAAGGCCAACTTCTAATGCAAAATCGATAGCTGTCAGGCAAGAAAACTCCTTAACCGATGACCAATGAAGAACTTTTTATATATTTTAAGTATATTTTTAATACCGAGCCTATCCCAAAAGTAATATTATATTGAAATTATAAATTTACCGATTATATTGGAATTATAATTTACCGTTATGTCATTCTATTAAATCGATGACGTTCTATGGAACTCCATAGAACTTTATCTTCCTCCGCAGAAACCGAATACAGGAAGGCTTCGTGCAAATTGAGGAAGTTAATGAACGGTATTTTGTACGTTGTTATGTCCGGTTGTACATGGAAAAACGTTCCCAGAAGATATGGATCTAAGTCAACAGTTCATAGATTTCATCCATATCTGTTTGAACATAGTATATATCAGAAGATTTTCAATGAACTTTTAAACAAAGGTTATGATTTGGATAAGATAGATATTTCCCATTGCTTTACTGATACAAAGGATATTCCTGCCAAAAAATGGGAAAAACCAATTAAAATGGATACAAAAAAGTAAAAAAGGTAAGATTAAGCGTTTTAATAGACATAAAAGGTTTCCCTCTCTTGATTATTATTTTTCCTGCAAATAAGAATGACTCAACTCTATATATTCATACGCTTAAAAATTTCAAGATAAAAAGACCCGCATGAAGGCCTGCAAACAGGCCTTCCAAAGTGACAGCTGATGCAATTTATGATACAGATAAAATTAGAAAATATAATCGGAGAGAAGGAATAAAGTCCAATATACCAGTGAACAAAAGAAATCAGAAGAAAAAGAAGAGAGGAAGACCAATAAAGGTAGATCAGGAAGAATACAAAAAGAAAAGTGAAATAGAGAGGTTTTTCAGCGGGATAAAGTCATGTAAAAAAGTATTTCCAAGATATGAAATCAAAGAAGCATCATATTTAGGAGTTATAATATTAGCAGTAATAATTAGATTACATGAAGTTTTGGGATAGTCTCACAATCTATAATTACAATTTCAAGAATTATTTTCATAGTTATTACTTTATCTGGGTTGTTTTCAATAAATTACGGATTAACTGAACTTCTTTTTAGAGATATACTCTTGAAATAATTCTATTCAAAAAAGTAAGCTTATATTTAAGAACAAATTTTTCGGTCATTGTCTGGTAAACAGCTAACAAAAATGAATAGGACTTATGCAACTAAAGTAAGGAATTGTAGAATTTACATCTTAGTTGGTTTGTCCTAAGGAGTCCTTATATGAAAAAATCTTTTTCATCTATGATTTTATTAGTTACACTATTCTTGCAAGTAACTTTAGCTATTATACCATCAATTGGAGTGGTTTCAGCTGTAGGCAATGTCACATCTTCAGACAATGTCACAATTAATGACTTTACATGTAATATTACTCATGGGACTGTTCCTTTTGAGTCCAGGCTAAATGGTAACGTTACCGGTCAAGTTACCAGATGGAAATGGGAATTCTATAATCCTCAAATTGACCACTGGTCTTACAGCGCTGGAAACGGGAACTTTGTAACTACTTCTCATGAATTTGGAAGAGTTGGCGCTTATGGAGTCTTTAATGTTACTTTAATTGTAGTTGGGTCTAATGGAAGTGATTCACTTAAAAAGATAGATTATGTGGTAGGAAATAAAAACACTACAGGTCTACCAACTGCTAATTTCTCTGCATCTTCTACTTCTGGATATGCACCATTGAATGTAACATTTACCGACAACAGTAAAAATGCAACTACAACTTTATGGTATTTTGGACTGACAAATACTTCAAAAGAAAAGAACCCAACATATACTTTCACTTCTCCCGGGACTTATAGAGTTGTTTTAGAAGTGAGCAATGGAAGAGGTTGGGATGCGACAGCTCAAGAAATAACTGTTCAGGGACAACAGAAAGTTCTTCCTGAAGCAGGCTTTGACGCCGATACTTTCAATGGTCTCGATGTGCAGTTTGTAGACACCTCACAAAATGCAAATGGATGGAACTGGGATTTTGGAGACGGAACTAATTCAACCGAGCAGAATCCGACACACATATATTCACAAGCAGGAAACTATACTGTCAATCTAATAGTAAACAATGAAAACGGAACAAGCTTAGCAAACAAAACAATAAATGTAGAAGAAGTAAGTAGCTCAAGTGATGAAAGCGATAGTGGGGACAGCAGCAATGGAGATAGCGTGGGAACTGTTACTGTATCAGATAGCAGCGATAGTAGCAGCAGTGGCAGCAGTGGCAGTGGCAACAGTGGCAGTAGTAGCAGTGGCAGCAGTAGCAGTGGTAGCAGTGGTAGCAGTGGGGGTACTGGGGGCTCGCCCGAACCTCAAAGCAATGTTGCAACTAAAGAACTTTCACAGACATCTATTACATACGGAAACTCTGTAAATTTCAATTTCCCACAAAATGCCACTCCTGTCACTAATATAAATTTTGATTCAAAAAAGACTGTTGGCAAAACTACAGCTATAGTTGAGATGCTAAAAAATCAGTCCACTCTGGTTTCAGAACCACCTTCTGATGAAGTATATAAATTCGTAAACATCTGGGTAGGAAACAGTGGATTTGCAACTTCCGATAATATTGAAAATGCAACAGTATATTTCAAGATTGAAAAATCCTGGTTACAAGATAAAAATATAGACAAGTCTTCCGTTACCTTCAAGAGGTACAATGATTCAAAATGGAATCCTTTACAAACCACTCTTGCAGGAGAAGACAATGAGTACCTGTATTTCATAGCTGAAACCCCAGGATTATCTTCTCCTTTTGCAATAACTGGCAAGACCGCATCAAACGCAGCTATGAACGAAACAAAATATGGAACTCAATCTGGATCTAATAGTAGTCTTGAAAACAATGCAAGTAATGCAACAAATGTTAAACAGACACAAAGTCCAACTACTTCTGAAAATGAAGACAAAAAATCTCCAGGTTTTGAATCAGTTTTTGGGATCGTTAGTTTGCTTGTTGTGTTTTTGTATAAAAGAAAGTAAGAATATGTAATTAAGAAAGAATATATGATGAGGATTCAATATCCTCATCTAAGTCTTTTACATACGTCTTCGGTTAAGTGAAGACTTGTGATAAATTGCGTCAATTTTAAAATATTTATTAAATATTTTAATAGTTTATGGGCTGGAATATTTATGGGCTGGAATAGAGTGTCGATTTCATGTAAACCTGCCAAAATTTAAGGCCGGCTTCTAATGCAAAATCGATAGTTTTCAGGTAAGAAAATTCCTTAACCTATGACCAATGAAGTCTTTTATAGCTCCATTTTTAGTTGCGAGGATGCTAACAACTATTCGTTATTTTCAGGGCCAAACCATGATTCGGAACCGGAAATATTGGGAACTACTGTGAATATGTCAGGTTAGTTGAAATAGACTTAAAAATATGGATAAATGAAAAAAGGTATCTTCTTCAAATCATATGGGTAAAAGTAAATTTCATGTATTAATAGTAAACTTAAAAATTTAATAAATATAATGCGAAAAAAAGGATTATTATAAAAATATTTTTTGTAAACTTATCCAAAATCAATTTTGATTTTTAGGATAGGGGTTCAATAGGGTTTCAACTTGGATTTACTCTGAGGTACTTTAAATAAATTTTCACTTGAAATACTTATCCTCAAGTTTTTTCCTTTTTTTCCTGCTGCGCTGCCAGCTTACCCCGAGGGACAGGAGAACTACAAGAGCCACAAGAGCTGCCACCTGCAGTATAGGCCCGTACTTGCTCATGAGTAGAGGGTTTAGATCTTCTCTTTGCTCGTATTCAGGATACATGATATCCCTTCTGTTGCTGCTGTGACCCAGGCCCAGAGCGTGCCCGAATTCATGCTTTGCAATAGAAAGCATTGTTGTATCCCCATACTGGCGCCAGGCTTTTCCCTGATAGTTGCCTACTTCAAGCACTATATCGACTCTTACAAATCGACCATCAGATACCGTGGGACTTGCATAGCCAGCAACACCCGGAGGAGCCCCTTCAACTTTCTCCAGATTCTCGACCCATTTTATTCTGATATCAGCTTCTTTCGAATCCACAAGTTTGAAAACAGGCGTAAACTCAAGGTTTCCGTTTCCTCCCTCCTCCCAATATTCCATAGCCTTTTCTATTTGTGTGTAATAGGTCGTGCTGTAGTGTTCGGGAACATTGCTGTCATCAATATATACAGTAATAGGGGAGTGATCCCATGGATAATCCAGAATTTTTTCCGGATTCGTTCCAGATGCAGCTGAGACAGTGGGTAAAATAAGTACCATCAGTAACAGCATAAAAAAGAATCTAACTTTGTACATATAGTCTCGATTTATATAAATCGGCCTACCAAATAAATATTATTAACCCTGAAGACCCAACGTAAAAGTATCGATCTCCTGTATACATCCCATACATCCCGCATATACTCCAACACTTATCACAAATGTTCGCATAAAATTCGGTGCAAAAGGGCGAGTCTGTATAGGTTGGATGATTATTGATTGAGGACTTCCTGGGATTAGCTTTTGGTCAGGTGTGGTCAGGGAATTAATTTTTCAAAATTAAATGAGATCCTCATGAACTGAATTTATAAGATCACAAAACGAATTTTTATAGTGAATTTTTATAGTGAATTTTTATAGTGAATTTTTATAGTGAATTATTATAGTGAATTTTTACAACGAATTTCTACAGTGAATTTCTACAGTGTTTATAATGGATTTATTACCTACTGAATTATCTATTTACTTAAAAGTGGCTTTGGAGATATTACATATCTCACAGTTCGAGTCACAGCAGTATTCTTCTTCATTTCCTTCATCCGGAAATTCGGATGTAAGAGCTCTTGTGCTTTCAGCTAGTACTGCAGCATTGGAGAGAGATGCTCCTATCATAATTGCATAAAAGATTCTTTCTTTGCTAACTCCTTTCCGTTTTGCGACTCTAATATGCATTTTCAGGCAATGCTCGCAGCGAAGGGCAGAAGCTACACCTATCGCGATAAGTTCAACTGTCTCTGGGTCGAGGTTCTTGAATCCCCTCATGATAGAGTTTTCGTAAAGCGTTTTTGGGATGAAAATCTCCGGGAGATCTTTCATGAAGTTCATTATATATGGGACTTCACCATACTGATTCCGGACATCTTCAAGGAGTTCAGGAACAGCTTTCTCAGGGTCCTTTTTCAAAATTTCCACAATATCCTCAAGTTCCATACGAAACCACCAGCGTAGATTAACGTGGAAAAAAGATTCGGGCTCCGTTTTCTGTGGCAGGCTTTACAGTATAAAGGATAAGTGAAAAACACACACCCAGTAAAATGTAAAGCAAATAACTCTTAATGCAACAGAATCCGGGTCAAATTGCAAAACCAACGTCAGACTTAGATTTGATTTTTATCAATATATAATTTTTCATTTTTGATTTTGAAATATTTGCAAGTTCAGAAAGAGTAACCCCTTCATCAAATTCCAGTTTTTCAATTTTTTCGTGGAATTCATCATAGGGCAACTTGACTCTGAGCCCATTAAGCTGGAGGGTAAGTGGAGCAGGCGAAAGTACAGTTCGGATTTCCGGAACCTGGTTTTCAATCTCTTTCATAACTCTGGCAGGAAGCACTGAGAGAGGGTCTTTTGCCTGCTGTTTACGAATGTTATCAGCAATCTTTCCAACTCCTTCATTGAGTTTATCAAGGGCGCTAATCTCCTCGGCTTTTCTCAACCTGTGAGAAGTCCTCCCAATATCCCCTACGTAAAGATCTGCTCCGGAAACTTCCTCGGTCTTAAGATCAGGCCCGCCTGTAACCACAATCGGGATCTCTATGCCTTCAAAGAGCTTTGGCTTCTTGTTTATTATGCAGTCACTGAAAGACCCGAATGTGAAAACTGCAATATCGTGTTCGTTGATAAGCTTCCTTTCGTAGTCCATAGACAGGGATACCCTTCGCCCCATTCCTCTTGCAAGTCCTATCATGTTTGTATTGGCTCCGGGGTGACGGAGATACTCTGCTATGTCACAGGCTGAATGCGGAAGGTGATGAGAAGCAAGAGTCGGCGAAACAACTGCAATCTCAACTCCAGTCAGAGGAGCTTCTACCATAATTCCAAGCAGTTCGTCAGATTGCTTTTTCACTATTGGGATATCTTTTTCCGGAATAAGCATAATAAGGTTGACTTCAGTCCCTGTAACTACTTTCTGGATTATGTAACCTCCAAGGTCTTCCAGCAGCTCAATTAAAAGTCCATGCTTGTGGACGCCACCGGTATAAAGATAGGGTCGGAGTACAGCCATCTTACTTTTTCCCTCCTTTCGTCAGTTCTTCGAGCATTGCTCCTGCTTCTTCAATCCACTCATGTTTTAGTGCTTCTTCAGACGCCACGAAAATAAACTGGTTACCTTTATACAGGTGATACCGGACCCTGAAACCCTCTGGAGTGACACGGATTGCGAAATCAACAAGGTTTTCGTGAAGCCTGTGCCTTGGATCTGCAACCATCATATCTTTAAGAAAAGCCGCTTCTGCCCTTGGGTTATCCGTACTTATGGCCACAGTCCAGCGGTCAGGCTGGCTGATATTAGCTTTTCCATAGCGTTCCCAGAGTTTTCCCAGCAATTCTGGAATATACTGTTCTTTTTTGATCGAAATTATTATCTCACTGGCAATCGGTTTTACTTCCATGTCAGCAATATCAGTTGTTGTAACTCTGGTGCCCACATCCCTCAGGAGAATTGCCATCTGAAAAAGGGAATCCTCAGGTCTCAACACTACCTTAATTCTCCCTATTGCCGGGGCAAGCTTGAGACTTGAAAGATTGTCCTCGATAATCTTTCTATAAAATTCCTGCTCTGGAGAAATTGCAGACTCGACATCAAAGACTTCAAGCGGATCCATATTCTCCTCACTCCTCCACAAAGCCCGAAGCAAGCAAAGCTGCTCCTACTGCTCCTATCAGGTGTGAGTTCTCTGGCACAAGGACATCGATCTTTAGAAGTTCTCCAAGGGCTTTTGGTACTCCTGCAATTAAGGAAGATCCACCTACAAGAATAAGAGGCTCTTTAACATCCACTTCCTGCAACTGCTGCTCGTAGATCTGTTCTACCACACTATAGCAGGCTGCAGCAGCCACATCTTCAGGCGTGGCACCTCTTGCAAGGGAATTTACAAGGGATTGAGTTCCGAAAACTATGCAGTAGCTGTTCATAGATACATGTTCATGCATCCCTTTAACTGCCAGAGCTCCCAGTTCGGTGATATCTACACCAAGCCGCTTTGAGATCATTTCAAAGAAACGTCCAGAAGCACCTGCGCAAATCCCACCCATTGTAAACATTCCGGGAATTCCGTCCTGAACCGAGATCGCCTTGTTGTCCATACCGCCTATATCAATAACTGTTGCATTGCCCTTCTGCTTATCAGCAAGGTAGACGGCTCCTTTTGAGTTAACAGTGATTTCTTCCTGGACAAGCTGAGCTTTAAAATGAGTGCCTATAAGAAATCGTCCGTATCCGGTTGTACCCAGAGCCTGAATTTCTTCCCTGGAAACACCAGCCTCTTTCAGGGCAATAGAGTAAGCTTCTTCAGCACTTTCAAGGACTTTTGTTGTGGGCACCCAGCCCATACCTATTATTTTGTTGTCCCTCATTACCACGGCTTTCGTGGTTGTTGACCCGGAGTCTATTCCCGCGGTCAGCCCGGTCTGAACTTCCCTTGTAAGAAGGTGCCTGCGCCTGACAATTGTAGTAAGAGCTTCCAGGCGAGTAAGAAGTGTACCTGCACTGGTGCTTTCGGTAAAAGAATAGCTGATTACCGGAATATTGGAGTGCTCATGGATATATCTTCTAACCTCATTTCGTACAATAGCTCCTTCGGCACAGCGGAAACAGGTGGTAATGAAAACTCCGTCTGCATTGGTTATACCTTCAACAACAGCTTTTGCCCGGGCCATCATAAGCCTCAGGTCTCCACTCGCAACCTCAAGCCCGAAATCTCTGCCTATAGTATCTACGGATGAAACATCAATTTCAGGGTAAATAAATTTTGCATTCACTTTAGCTGCTGCTGCTTCAAACTCAGGCTGAACTCCGGCATACTCAGAACCACAGGATACAAGTGCAATCTTAACAAGTCCCGACTCTTCATCACTCATTTCTTGCCCTCCTTTTCTGACTGCTTTTCATTTTTTGCCTTATCATCTTCCTCAGACTTCTCCTTAGGCAATGACTCCAGAAATGTCGCGATTTTGTTTACAAAATCGCGGGCTTCGTCGTCGGATTCAGGATACTTTACCTCGAGTACGGGGACACCTTTTGAGCGGACCAGATACTTCGTCAGCTCATTTGTACGATTACAGCCCACACAACCAAAATCCGTGGGTGGGTTTTCAACTATAATTGCAGCTTCTGTCTGTTCTATAAGAGGGCCTATTAATGACATCCTTCCCCTTACTCCAGCCGGCACTTCAATTGCAGCATATTTAAGACCCAATTTAGGGTCTTCGGGAGTAATGTTTAGAGGAGGAGAATCAAGGCTGAGGCTTGTAACTTTTTCTCGGATCTGGCTCATCATGGTAAGGGGTTTGTGCCCAAAACGTTCAACCAGGTCAGCTAAAATAAGACTATTTATAGGGTAAATGAAAACCTTTGCCAAAAAACTCACCTCGCAAGCTCCTCTTCAATAACTTTTTTCAGGTCCGAAGTTTTAAGCCTGCATTTCTTTTTGCATTTTTCTGTTACACATTCCTTTGCTTCCAGTTCGTCAAGTGCAGCCCCTATAGCAGGAAGCATCTCCACTTCTTCCCTCAAAAAATGGAATCCCGGCCGCGGGCCTCCTCCCCTGCTTGCGCGGCAGCGCCTTTCATCTCCTGGAGGGAATCCCCTATCCTTTACAAAAATATGATTTTTATCCAGTTGCCGTATTTGTTCAACCAGGATCTGGACATCGTCTTTGGCTCCTGATACGATAAGTCCAAAACATGTCTCTTTTACCGTAACTGGAAACTCTGATTCATAGATCTTCATAGCTGCATCTGAAGGCAGCACTTTATCCGAACTGATTACAATGTACTTTGTAACCTCTTCTTTTTTCGTTTCCGTCATATTTCGTCTCTCCTTAGCCTTGGGAGACTTTAACTTTCGATAAATTAATGTGAATCCGCTCAATCATCTTGATTCATTAAAACGACCACGTTATAATGATCTGACTTATTCGTTAACAAGATTTAACCTGAATACCTGCAAGCTGAAAATCAGCTTGAGCCACTAACCGGATATTTATACGTTTACTTACTTATTACTGTGCTTATATATTACATATTTTATATATTATTGCGTACGCCTTAATAGTTATTCAATTGTATTATGTTTTATATTTTTAAGTTTACTTGCGTACAATTTCAGTTACGTATATCACATCTCCTTCTTTAACATCAAGGAGCTTTTCAGGATTTATTATCCGGCCGACAATATTAGTTGATGAAAATCGTTCTCCAGTAGGGCCAAAAAGTTCGTCGTCTCCAAGTCTTACTCCTATAGTCCCCATTCTCTTTGAAGCCTGATTTGTGATCCCTATTTCCCCTCCGTGTACTTTGTCCGCAGGAGTATTTTCTGGAAGGATTTCCTTATACTTCACAACTTCCTTTTCGGTTTTAAAAAGGTAGGCATCGTCATATATCATATAAACAGGCAGTTTCCCAACAGTTTTTGTTTTAAGTTCAAGACCGTGGCGGAAGAAATCAACAGATTTCGGGGCTTTTTCAGGGTAAAGCTCAATCTCAATCAGTTTATCTCTGGGTACTGCATACGCAGTCACCTTCGCTTCTCCAAGGATCTCCAGGGTTGTTGGCGGGTTCTGACTGACAATTACGGCACCTTCTCCGGTATATCCGTCTTTTACCAATTCAACCCCTATGGAAGAAAGTACAGGCTCGACTTCCTCAAAGCTATGTCCCAGAAGCACTATCTGGGGAGGAAGACTCTCAACCGAAAGCTTCTGTCCTTTTTCTGCAAGTTTAATGAGTTCGATACCTTTCATTACCTGCCCTACAACCGAATGAACAAGGCTTGAAGGACGATCTTCTCTTGAAATATATATTCTACCCAACCCATATCCGACTGTACGGACAGAAACTGCACCTTCTCGTCTTGGATCGAAATTTTCGTAAGGAGCAGATATTCCCTTCAGGTCATCATCTGAGATAAATGAGCTGGTAGTAACATCTATATTGAGAGTTCCTTCACGGGTAAGTGCATAGAAATGTTCTGCCCCTTTCGGAGCATTTCTGGAAAGCTCAACTTCAAAATAAGTAAATATACTGTTTCCATCTTCAAGCAGAATAGAAAGATCAGTTGTGCAGGTCTTTTCTGAGATTTGTTCCCATTCTATAATTGGTTCAATACCAAGAATTGTATCTTCTCTGGAAAGCCTGGACAAAATTTTCCTTCCGGTCACAACTTCTGCAAAGACTCCGTCTTCAGGAGTTCCATATTCTGCAGTATGTCTTTTAAGCGAAAAAATAAGATGAGTATTGTGAGGATCGAACCCCCCTGCTCCAAACACCACCTCAAACGCTTCAAAACTCCCTGCCTCACGCGAAGGTTTAATTTCGGCTTCAAAGGGCCCGAAAGCCAGAGCTTCAGGACTTGCCCAGTGAATAGATTTCCCTTCGTACTCTTTAAAATGCTCAGCCCATAATTTTCCTGAAGGCGATTCAGGATTTTTTATTTCTATCCTGAATTCTCCTCTGGGAGTATTGATAGCGTATTCGGTGACTATTTCTGTCTTTTCCTCAGCGACCTTTTTCATAATTCCGACCGCTGTACCGGCTATATAAGGGGCTCTGGAAACTTTAAGGGCATCTTCAAGGGTAGAGCCTGCAAGTAAGGTATATTGTTGCCCATTCACCTCTACGCTGATCTCATTACTCGTAATCGGCACCTCATTTAGTATTTTTCTATACTAAGAGGTGGCAGCATATTTATATCTCTTCTGCAGCTTGGGACCTTTCGTCTTCGGTGAGTTGAGAGAGTATAGTCTTCGGCTCACCTAAGTCTACAATTTTCCCGTTACGCATAAGTGCGACACGGTCACATATCTCGTTTACGAAGTCGATATCGTGAGAAACTACAACAAATGTTTCTCCTATCTCTTCTCTAGCTTTCAGGATAGAATTCGTCACCGATACCTTGGTAATCGGGTCCATAGTCCCTGTTGGTTCATCCATAATGACGATTCTCGGTTCCTTAATCAAAACCTGTGCAAGTGCAACCCTGTGCCGCTCCCCTTCACTCAGCTCATCGGTCATTTTGGGTAAAATAGCTTTTGCTTTGTTTTCATCAAAACCTGCAGCTTTGAGAGTAATTACAGCTTTTCTGACCCCGAGTTCAAAAGGTAGATCAAGACTAATAGACTCGGTAAGATTATCTATTACTGAGCTATGAGTGTAAAGGCCATACTCCTGGTGCAGGAACCCCATATATTTGGTTGCTCTTCCTTTATTTTCCACTCCCAGCTTTGTCATGTCAACCCATTCGTCTCCCACGCGAACCTCAACTTCTCCGGATGTGGGTGGTAATATTCCCATTAGGATTTTTGAGGTTGTAGTCTTGCCCGCTCCGCTCACTCCGACTAACCCGAAAATTTCTCCTTCCTTTACATCAAAAGAGATGCCGTCTACAGCTCTGACCACGCCTCTATCGACTGAAATATAACGCTTTGCGAGGTCTCTTACCCTTATAATAGGCTCCCCAACCATGACATTCTTTTCCTGCCTCACAATGGACACACTTTGCATAAAGACTGCAGAAACCTCTAGTGGATCTCCTTCCTTGACTACCTCTCCGTTTTCAAGCAGAATAGCTTTATTCGCCAGCTGTTCAATAACTTCAGGCCAGTGCGAAGTCAGAACCATGCTCATATTATAATTCTTGACCGCCCTCATCATAGCGTCATGCACCAGCTTTGCAGTCATGGGATCAAGGGTACCTGTGGGCTCGTCAGCTAACAGGAGCAAAGGATTTCTCACAAGCTGCCTTGCAAGCACAACCCTCTGTTTTTCTCCACCCGAAAGTTCTCTTGCAACATGCATCATGCGATGACTCAGGTTTACTTCTTCCAGCAGTTCGATTGCTTTTCTCATAGAGTCTTGTCCGGTATATCCGATTTCATTCAGGGAGTTTATGACGTTTACAAGAACTCTTTCGTCTCCGTAAAGTGCAAAGGTACGCTGAAGCATGATAGCTATGCGCTTTGTAATATCTTTCCTTATCGGATCATAAAGTGAAAGTTTTACAAAATCGGCTTCAAAAGCTTCCAGTCCTTCTCCACAGACCGGACACTTCTGACCTGTTTTACTGGGGCGCTCTATGTATCCGCATTTCGGGCAGCGAGATAGATGATAAATTACTTCACCTGAAATGTTCTCAAAAGACTCTGTGCCGCGCAGTACGTGCATCAGGATTGTTTTTCCGGACCCGCTTTTACCCAGAATTCCAACTATTTCCCCTTCATTGATACTTACATTTACGTTTTTCAGGGCTTTATGACCGTCGAAATCTACGGTTAAGTTTTTGACTTCAATAAATAATGGCATGGATTTTCCTCCGCAATTATGAGATGCAATACTTTCTGGTGGCTCTTGCCTGTCTGAGCATATCGCTCAAGAGTGAAAGGCAATTACTATAAATGAATAATACAATAATACAAGCAACAAATTTCACACACTTAACGAATTTCACACA
>NZ_LZPK01000023.1:0-12858 GCF_001729375.1 Methanosarcina sp. A14
CTAATTTGAGAGCCTCTATTATACTTCTCATCGCTACTACCAATTCATTCCTATGCCACCAGGAGAGTAAGGAGCTGGAGGACGTATATGGACGTCTGGTTCAAGTTGATGGAAAGAACATGTGTATAGATATAGCGGGTAGCGGGGATCAGGTAGTTGTGCTCTTAAGCGGTTGGGGTTCCCTGTCTCCTGTCCTTGATCTGCGACCACTTGCTGCAAACTTAGATGATAAGTACACGGTGATAACAGTAGAACACTTTGGATATGGGCTTAGCGATGACACCAACAGTGATCGAAGTGTGGAGAACATTACATACGAATTGCACAGAGCCCTTAAGGAAATTGGCTATAATAATTACACTCTGATGGCACACTCCACATCAGGATTGTACGGATTATACTATGCGAATATGTATCCTAATGAGGTAAAATTCTTTGTCGGAATAGACACCAGTGTAGCGAATGAAGACGACCTGGAAGCATTCATGCAGGAAAGTCTAAGTTATGGAAATACGCTTCGTACATTGAATAATCTTGGAATAATCAGACTTCTCTCTGTAATTGATCCTTCAAGTATAATACCTGAGGTATCTGGGTATCAGCGTTCAGAGTAAGAACAGGAACTTCTGCGAAAGATGTACCTGAACAGACTGCTATCTCAGAACGCTATGAACGAAATGGAAATGTTGGAAGAAAATTGCAACAAGCTCTCAGGTATGAAATTCCCAAATAATGTCCCTGTCCTCTTTTTCATATCCTCAGAAAACGTGGAAACAACACCAGGTTGGAAAGAGAAACACGTAGAGCAGTTCGGCAACAATGGGAAAAACAAACTGATAGTGCTCAATGGATCACACTACCTGTATAATGAGTATGCCCCAAAGATATGTAATACATTTAAAGAATGGGATTCTGCAGAACAGGTTGATCGGAGTTAAGGACAGTATATGAACTAGGACAACATCTGCACCTTTTCCGAAAACGGAAGAGCGTACTCACATCGACTTGAACTTGTTACTATAATTAGAGGAGGACCCGAACAACAGATACAGGATTTGTTGGTTATAAGATGCCTGCTTTGGGATATGAATCGTTGGACTATTACAAGCACAAAACTTAGTATACAGAGTTTAATGAAATAACGAACAATACTGGAATTGTGGGTAAATCAAAAAGGTAAAAACCTGTGATAAAAAGGCTGTATAAAAGGCCCTTAAATTTAGAGAGCCTTTTTGCAGTTCAGGAAATAAGACCTTAATTCAGGAGGAGAGTCCAGACGATAAGGAAGAAATCAACGACTATAAACTCTACGTAGAACCAGTCCTTGAATTTGAACTCTTTTGTATTGATCTTGATTTGAGGATAGAGAAACTTCTGTATGTAATACGTAAGCCCGATGACGATTGTAAGTACAGCATACCAGATCCGATCTTCTCCGGCTCCGTACAGGTGGAAACACAAAATTCCTGCTATTGTGCCAAGTAATGCGGCTACTACTGTCTTTACAACTCCGTCCCTATGCTCCTTTTGTTTTTCCTCAGGCGTCCTTTCCTTGATAAAAGTCTTCTTCTCTGGAGTCTCAATCTTTGCTGCAGGAACTGCTGAAGTAGCCTCTGCTATTTTTGCAGGTTCCTTTCTGGACTTTGACTTCGGATTTTGCTTACTCAACCTGTATACTCTCCTGAACGGCAATTAACATTCCTGGGATGTAGTCGTAGTCAGAATCTAATCTCGGTTAAAAAATTAGACCTGAGTTCTAAGATTTTAATTTGCAGATAAGATATTGATTGTACATAAGATTTTAATTTGCGGATAAGACTTTGATTTGTACATAAGACTTTGATTTGCAGATTTTTTGCGGATAATATATTGATTTATACATAAGATTTTGATTTGCAGATTTGAGATCTCAGATTAAAATCATTGTATTTAAATTATTAGAATCAAATTATATATCAGGTAATTATAATTTTTTGCTGAAATAAGATTCTTGAATTACAATACGGACTTAAATCCTTGGAGTTAGTTTTTGATACAAGGTTCTCGAAATTGAATTGTTAAGATTAATATTAAGACTGGATTTCACAGCTTTAAATAAATTCATTACTTAAAACATTACCGATCTGATCTATAGATATCGAATCAATTCCTATCGAATTTAAATGTTTTGAAAATTTTGAAGGTCTATTCCCTCCTGGGTGATAGACTAGAGTGACTTCAGGAGAAAGTTTTCTGACCATATCTTCAAGCCCGCAAGCATCAAGATGGTCACTTATCCTGATTGTCGGGTAAGGATAATCCATGCGGCAACTTAAAACGTATTTTTTCATGTTCCAGGGCAACTTGTCAAGGTTCCAGGGAGGAACTATGAAAACCCCGTTGCCTTCTCCAGAATCAAGCCCTGCCAGTTCCCCGGCATCCTCAAGCATGCTGCGGGTAAGAGCCCTTGTCCTCGCCTCCATACAGATGACGCCGTCGTATCCAAAGCTTCTTATAAGTTCGACTGCACGCTGAGTCTTTCCAAATTCATATGCTCCAAAAGCTACAGGCCCTTTTTTGAAAAGTGCAGATTTCATGCCCTCAAGGTCATCTGCAAAATGGCAGGAGGGGTCAGCAGGGTCGCCGTAGTTAGCTTCAGTGATAAGGACATCACAGGGAGGAAGGCTACTTGCATCTTTGACGTCGCCTGTAACCAGAATCCTTGTCCCTACATCGTTTTCCCAGTAAAAAGCACTCGCGCCTACGGTATGTTCCGTAGGAAAGGTCTTTACCTTTGTTCCTTTGATGTCAATTTCATCCCCAAGCCTGCACATGCTGCCCGCATATTTTCTGTCGTGCCTGATTTCAAGTGCCATCGCGGTTTTTTCCGTACAAACGGCATTGGGGGATAGCATAGCCGATTTTCCGTTGTGGTCGGAATGGGCATGGGTGATCAGATAAGCATCGGGCTGGGGGCGCTTTCCAACCGTCCTGGTAGTATCAATGGAAAAGGTGCGCAAGTCCCCGGCTTTATCCCTGAACCGAAGAGAGATATGCGGTTTAAATGTCCCGCGAGAATTACGCTGCCTGAGCGCCAGAACACCAAGATCAATTAGTTTTTTAGAAATCACGCAAATCCTTGAGGAAATAATACTTAAGGTATTTAAGGTTAGGGAAAAAATGTAAATTGGTGACGTACTGGTCTTTAAAAATAAGAGAGTGTATAAAAACTTGTTTCCCATTTAGTGTTGACAGCAACTTCCACAGCAACTCTGGGAGTCCCAATTACTCCACAGATTCTAAATCTCTTAAATAAGTAACAAAAGAAGTTAATAAATAAGAAATCCTCTTAAAAAGCGGATTTCAATTATGTTTTCAGGGTTTCCTACTTTCTCTAGGCATAAGCCTTCTCTAGTAGAAGATTTAAGCCGGAGATCAGATCGCGAGAACGCGAAAGTTCAACGCCTTTGCGGTTCAATCTCCAGTGAAACGCCTTGTAGCGTATTTTATCCAGTTCAAATTCAGGCTGTGGATTCCTTAGTTATAATATAAGCGACCATTTCAGGGTTAAGCATATTTTCTCTTGAAATCTTCGCTTCAATATCCTCAGTGGACATACCTTCGGATCTCATTTCCTTTATTTTTTCAGTCACTGAGGTCGGAATCGTGTAATACTCGTTTATATCTTTTCTGTGGCCCCAGACGTCGCCTTCAATGAGTTGGATTCTCTGCATCTCAAGGAACATTTCTATGGATTTTGAAACTGTAGCCATATAGGATTTTGGCAACTGAATTACCTCAATTTTTGGGCAGGTCTCAACCAGACCCAAAACGTCCTTGTTCGATGGCCTGAAAGCCAGGTGAACAATGCGCTCATTTGGGTTAAGTGTAAAGATTTCTTCTCTTGAGCTAACCACTCGGATCTTCATGTTTTTCTCATCTCACCTTAAATTTTTTTACGTTTTTACATTGATAGTATTAGGATATACTGACTATAAATATTTATCCCATTAAACTAACATTATTTAGATAGTATATGAGATTTTCGATTCAAAAAACATTTCTTTAATCAAAATTTTCTAGTTTACTCATATAATTATTTGATGTGAACTTATCCAATTATTGTTACCCTTTTAGAATTTCATAGTTTTTTGGCCAGGAATCTCAGTGACTCACTTTCCGCAGCAAAGTTTTGTATATACATAGTTGTTCTGCTACTGTTTTTAGGTATTAGATGAATTTACTGGTTTTTTATGAAGAAGTTAAAAATAGCTACATTGTTTAATTTAAAAACCAGAAAAACAGCATTAAATCCCATCAATTTTCCATTCAGATTTTATATTATTATAATAAGTTTTAAAAACGTTATAAATATATTAAATTTAAAATAAATATTGAAGAATACAGGCAATAAGACTTTTTCCATTTCAAAGATACAGAAAAAGTCAAATAAACAGATAAAAACGGATATGGAAAAAGATAGCCCCAGGTTTCTGGAACCTCGGGCGGTCTTGTCAGAAAAACTGAGGGTCAGAGGATCTTATCGAGTTCCGATGCCAGTACACTACCCTGGGTAACCCCCATGAAGCGCTTTACTTCAGCCCCATCTTTCTGGATAATCAGCGTTGGGACAGCATGTATGCCGTATTTGGAAGCCATTTCCTGGTTTTCATCCACATCGACAACTTTGAACTCAACTTTATCCCCGTACTTTTTCTCAAGCTCTTCAAGAATTGGTTTTTGCATCCTGCAAGGTCCACACCATGTTGCGGAAAAGTCCAATAACATTGGTTTCATAAAATCACCTTTATATTTTGAAATGTCTGAGAATTTCTCCATTTTTATTTAATCCATTCCGGGAAGCATACAGAAGAGTCGTACACACACTGTCTCAAGGGCCTGTACGACAAAGCTGCCGGAAACCCAATCCTGACGATAGGCGACATGAAAGCTGGATTTACCAAATACAGGGTCGGGACTCAATAATTGTATATTATCTTCGATGATGTGAAATAATTTTTCATATATTAAATTATTTCTTCCTGCTTCATCCTTTTCTCTACCGAGAATAAATCCACAGGATCTACCCTGGAATCTCCAGGTAAATTATTTCCATATCGAAGTGCAATAGTCTTATATTGCTCGCTGCATTTATATTTCTATCGTGTATAATTCCACAAAAAGGATTGAGATCGATACTATCCATTGAAACTAAATTGGATAGAATTGAAATAATCGCAAATATTATATTATTTTATACTATTCTGATAATGGTTTGAAAGTGCTAGTTTGTAAGTGTTTTTTTCCATACCAGAGGGCTCTATATTCCAGTCAGAAGATAAAGCTGCTCACAAAACATCATTTATTGCTTGCGCAAGTTTGTAGTTTTTTGGATTCGATTCATAATACTTCGTTTTTGTAGCCGGTCTAGTTGGGCAGAAACTAAAATCGGTAGTTTGCCAAACGTAAGTAAATCTATTCTATCATCAAAGGTTTACCAATTTTTTAAAATTATTGATAATAAGAAAGAATTATTCTATTGTTATTATATAAAATATAATTATATTTATGTTTATGCCCATGTAAGTTGAGGTCGAATATTTTCACTCAAATAAAAGGGAAAAAAATTAATCATTTCGAAAAATAGCTGGCGTGGGTGTATTACAGGATTGAGGAGGCTAAAGTTGAATTTGATCAGATGGTTGCATTCTGATCTTAATAAGTTCATCTTCTCCAGTATGCAGCGCAAGTGCTAAAAACGTAGAAAGGAAATCGTAAAACTATGGAGGCAAATATAATGGGAGGATATCCATTCTTTAAACACAGGTTCGATGGCCGTGGCGGTTGTGGTGGTTATGGCGGCTGTGGTGGTTATGGCGGCTGTGGCGGCTATGGGGGATTTGGCGGCTGTGGCTTTGGTGGCCGGTTTGGTGGCCGGTTTGGTTGTGACGACAGATTTAAAGGTCGTCGATGCGGGCACCGAAGGTACTGTTAAGGGATCATGACTGTAGCTGTCAATAATGACGCCGAGTGTGAAATAATTAGTGTGAAATAATTATGAAATAATTATTGAGTATGAAAGGAAAAAGCATAATAACCATCTTTTCACGGCGTGATGAATAAGTCACCGAAACTTGTTTTTCTTGAACAGATGACTACTAATTTTTCTTTTTTGGGATATACTTATTATTAGAAAGCTATTGCAGGCTCTCCAATGTAAATTCCTGAAGGAATGAGATCTGTACTTTGTACTACGTTTATTAGTTTTACGTAATAATTCCTGTACAAAGATCAGATAACTCTAAAAAACTTTCAGTTTATTGAAGAGTACTTAAAAAGAAAAAATTCCCTATTATCAGGGAACCCATTAAGGAATCATACATTTTTCTCGCAGTTTTTATCCTTGGGCCTACCTTTTATTATGTTGCCGAAGTACATACAGCCTTCCATTGGGATCGTTGGCATATCAGGTGACTCATTTATCATGTTTACAGGAGCACCACGGATAAGCACGCACGGCACACTTTCCCCGGCTTCTCCCATAAGGAGTTCGGCGGCCGAGACAAGGTTATCTGCTACAGCCTTGTATGTAATACGGAGAGGCCTTCCGTAGATATCGTCAGTTCCCCGCGCATCTTCCACAGGTACAAAGCCTGAAACTCCAAGTGCAATTCCCGAGCAGCCAAGCCTGAGAGGCTGGGTCCTGCTGTCTCCTATAATTACCCCTAACTTGCATGAGTAACGCTTCTCAAGCCGGCTCCTGATAATCTCGGAACTTTTTCGTGGGTCTTCCGGGAGCAGGACTACATTGCCTTCAGGGGCATTGGAAGCGTCGATCCCTGCATTCGGAGCCAGAACACCTTTTGTAATTGTAAGGGCAGCTCCGGGCACACCCCCAAAAATCTCATCGCATTCCTGAAGCACGAGTTCCATTTCCCTGGGATCGATCCCGTACTGTTCCCCAAGCACCTTTGCCTTTTCGCCCGGAGTCACGCTTGCAAGCCTGACGATTCTTCTTTCCGCAGTACCAACTGCAGATTCTGCAAGTACGAAAATATCCCCGTCAATGGGGACAAGCCCTGCTTCCTCCAGAGCCTTATCTAAAATCTTTACGATATCATCCCCTTCCCTTATAATAGGGGTCTTAATCCCAAACATCTGGATGGAAGTATTTTCTGAACTCATACTCTGCTGCCTTTAGAAGTTAATGACTAGATTGGTTTGCTGAATCTAAAATAAATGCAAAATCAAATCGTAAAATGCCGGAAGATATTGATAAATGTATCCGACGGCTCCCAAAAAGATGTAAGAAGGTATTCTCAAAGATGTAAAAAGATATTCTAAAAATGTGAAGAAGTATTCAAAAAGATGTGAGATAATGTTCAGAGGATGAGAAGATAATGTCCAAAAGATGAGAAGATATCCAGATAAAGTGCTCGATAAGAATAAAAGCCCGAGGGAAATACAGGAAGTAAAAAACCTTATCGCTAAAAAAGAGTTTTCCGGGATAGAAAGAGTGATTTTTGCCTATCAAAAAATTATTTCCCGGAAATTCCAGCCATAGAAAGTAGTCTCGCGGTATTTTTATGAGAGCCTATAGGCATAATATGAACCCCTCTTGAGAGTTTCATAAGCTCCTTTATAGTCTCTGAAGCTATTGAAAGACCTTCTTCGACAGGATCAGGTGCATCTTTTATACGAAGCATAATTTCTTCAGGCACATGAATTCCTGAAATATTCTTGTTCATGAATTCAGCCATACCCAGAGATTTTAGAGGAATCAAGCCTGCAATTACGGGCACTTCAAGGTGGCCTATAGCTTCCGTAAACTCCTCAAACATGCCTACATCATAGACTGCCTGAGTCTGGATAAAGTCAGCTCCACACCTGACTTTTTTTTCAAGCTTTATGAGTTGCAAAGGTTTTTCAGGGTCTATACCAGAAACCGCACCTGTACAGAAAGAGGTCCCTCCGTTTAGCTGGTTTCCTGCAAAATTAATGCCTGAGTCAAGCTTTCTTATAAGTTGCAGGAGCTGTACTGAATCAAGATCGTATACAGGTTTTGAACCTGGGTGATCTCCACAAGAAGGAAAATCTCCTGTCATCACACAGATGTTTCTGATACCCAGAGCATACGCTCCGAGAAGATCAGACTGAAGTCCTATCCTGTTCCTGTCCCGGCAGGTGAGCTGCATAATAGGCTCGTGCCCATCATCAAGCAGAAGCTTGCTAAAAGCTAGAGAGCTCATGTGCATAATTGAGCACTGATTGTCCGTAACATTTATAGCATCTGCAATACCTTTGAGCTGGCGAGCATCTTCTAGGGAAACTGAGAATTTTGTGCCCTTAGGAGGGGAGACTTCAGCAGTAACCAGAAATTTGCTGGAATTCAGTTTTTCACGAAAATTAAAGAGCATTGGGTAGAATATTAGGAATGAAATTATTTAAAACCATGCTCCTGGATAGTGCATCAGTCGGTTAATATTATTTCCAAAACCTTTAATCTGTATCATCCCAGGGTTAATATTATTTCCAAAACCTTTAATCCGTATCATCCCGTTTTTGCATAGTCCAGTGAGGTTTGCAGTTCAGTGAGATTATTGCAGATATGAATTAATGCCCAAATATATGCATTTTAAGCACCGGTAAAAAATCTGATTAAAATATTAAATAAAAACTGTAAATGAGTTTAGTCAACTCTATGCTCCTGAGGGGCATGAACTGTGTAAAGGAGATCAAGCCTATTGATTTTTTTCAACCTATTATAAATCAAAGTCCATACACAGTCGTTCTCTCTGTTGACTTCACACATCCCGTCAATAGCTCCTCCACAGGGCCCGTTTAGAAGTCCTTTTGGGCACCGTGATTTGGGACAGATCCCTCCGAATTCACCAATTGTGCATTTTCCACACATCGCACACTGGTCTAAAAGCAGCTTGCCTTCGCTTGAACCTCCCAGAGAAAGCGTATCATTTGAGCCGAACACAGGCACCTCCGTAACACCGGCAACCGTTGAAACTCCACTACCGCAGCCCATAACCAGAATACAGCGTGCCTCAGTTATTTTTTCATTTTTCTGGACCAGGGAGTCAAAAGACCGGACGCTGCAGGCTGCTGTGGGGAGAGCCCAGCCTACTACATGCTTTCCGTTTTTCTCAAGCTGCCTGATCATCTCAAGCACTTCGGGTTCTCCACCGGTCTTCAGTTTTGCAGCGCAGACATTGCATCCGATAATAAATATGTCATCTTCGTCCTGTAACAGGGCCAGGATTTCTTCAAGGGGTTTTGCTGAAGTTATAATCATAACTACCTCAAATATCGATATTCCAGATCGCTCCGCTTTGCAATGCATTCGCGGATCATTTCGGCAATAAGTGGTAGGGAGCGCGCCTGCCCTTCAAGTTTCCTGGCAAGGCGTCCAAGCTGAAGCAGAGTGCCCATTACAAGCACATCAGTCATCTCTGTTTCGTGGGAAACTGCATTCCTTGTCAAGGCTGCATCCCCTCCTCGGGAAAGTATCTCCTGTTTTATTATCAAAGCCTCTGTGGTCGTAAGATTACGAATTTTCAGCATAAGATGGATACTTTTATTCTGCATTATCTTTGAGCCTGTTGTGGTAACTCCAAGTTTTCGCATTGCAATGGCTGCATCCTGTGGTGTCTTTACCTCGACCACAGAGACCTCATAATTGCCCTCTTTTACTATACTTGGCCTGCTCCTTATAGCTCCTGAAAACTTTACAACATCAACGGTCTCAGGTACATCATGCGTACGGACGATATGGGCACCTTTGTAGACTGCAATAGATGTTGCAGCCAGGCTGCCATAGAGCCTTTCAGTTGCAGGTTTTCCAAGTACGTCTCCTATGAAAGATTTTCTTGAGAGAGCTGCTAACAACGGTTTTTCAAAAATTTTAAGGCGCTCAAAATCATCAAGAGTTTCAAAGTCATAGATGGGAAGTTTTTCTTCGATCCATCTGCCAGATGCAGGGTCAAGTATAAGTTTTTCCGGATTTATGCCGCCTGCTTCAGCGGCCTGTATAATAGAATCAAGAGATTCGATAATAGCATCCATTCCGAGGGGATCACCCGGTACTTTATTTGAGGCCATGACAACAGCAGGACATCCATAATCTGCCACTACTTCAATCATTCTGGGGTCTGCTGTAAAACCGGAAACATCATTTATGATATCAGCTCCCCTTTTGAGAGCTTCTTCTGCGATTTCAGAAAACATTGTATCTACGGAAATCACAGCATCCACATTGCCTTCCAGTGCTTCTAGAACTGGCAAAATACGTTCAAGTTCCTGTTTCCTGCTAATAGGCTCGGCGTGTAACCAGGTTGAACGGGCTCCAATGTCCAGAAAGGTTGCTCCTTCCTCAACCATTTTTTGAGCTGTCTCAAGCGCGGAATCCGGGCTTACAACCGAATCTCCGTAAAAGGACTCAGGACTAAAGTTAATAATACCCATAACATGTGCAGGGTATTGATCTCCTATTTTTATACCACATATTTCAGTATCAACAACCATTTTTGACAACCAGGATCTATAAGTTTCAATTAAAATAACGCTAGCTAACGCTTAATAGACATTGGTAAATAGATACTAAGGAAGCCGGCTTTACAGAGCTATCTCTCTGTCGGAAATTTCAACGATATGTCTTTAAATCGCGAAAATAGAGTTTATTCCGCTTTTACTACATTCCGTGAAAAATCTTTATATTCCGTCCGCAGAGGCTTCCAAACAGGGAGAGTTTGTTTATCGATTATTATCAGGATTTGACAAATAATCACTATAATCATATATTAATTAATACATATAAACTGATTTTATCAGGTATACTTGTTTAAGGCATGTTTAAGACGCGTTAAAGCAGGTTTCAAGCCTTTCTGTAAGCCCTATTTTGCCGACTGAACACTATTTTAGTAATTAAATTATAAATTTAAACTCAATAATTATTTTGATTATTGTTGGCAGTAAACGTCATTGTGATATTATAAGCTTCAATAATACATAAAAATATTGATGTGTAAGAGTAATCTGGTACAATTAGGAAAGCAGTGTTGTATGTTAAGTGAACTACCACTCCCTGAATCCTTCGCCTCACGGCTCAGTTTCGAGGAAGAAGGCTTTTTGGTTCATTCCTTTTTCTTTTGAGAATAAGTCCCAAACCCTTCCCAGCGTTCCGCAGGTGTCAGATAAATATATGATTTAGATTTAGATTTTGATCTGGATTTTGATCTTGAAATAAGAATTTCTTGATATTGATTGCAGCATTAACGTCCTTATCATGTTTTGTTTTACAATTAGAGCATTCCCATTCTCTAGCATAAAGAGTCAGATTAGAGTTATAATATCCACAAACGTTACAAAGTTTAGAAGATGATTCAAATCTTCATAGAAGGATAACTTTAACTTCTCCAATATATTCATTATTTGTAGATAATTCTGTTTTAACTGATTACAAACCAGAAAGGAATCCATGCGTCTTCGGTTAAGTGAAAAATCGTGATAAATTGTCTTCGGTTCCATAACAGTTGTCAAATATTCCAATAAATTGTGGGGTGGGACATGATATCAATTTCGTGTAGAGGACAAAATTGATGAGTATACAAGAAAATTATTTAAATAAAGTAGTATAACTTATTTTATTGACTCTTTAGTTAAGTTTTGGGTCGGGGGATCTTTATGAAAATAAGAGTTATCAGTTCAAGAAATGAAATTCTGTCACTGAATCCAAATGAAAAGGTCGTTCACTTTGCATTCAGGCCATCAAATAAAGATATTTTTCTGCTTGTTGAGACCTGTCCGAAACTGGAGGTAATCCAGCTTCCAAAATCATACATAAGGACAGTTTCAAGAGCTATAGAGATGTTTCTGGAAATGCAAAAGGTTCAGTTCATTGAAGGAGATGTATGGGGACACAGGAAAGACATTAATGAGTATTATACTGTCCCCTCATCCATAATATCAAAAATAAGAAGCATGAAAGCTGAAGGCATTCCCAGTGAAAAAATTGCGGAAAAAGTAGCGCATGAAAGCAAACTTGGTCCTGGAATGGTTTCTTACATTCTGAACAAAAAAGATTTGGAATAAAAACGAGTCTCTGCCCGAGTTCCGCAAGCCTTTCTTAAAAACTGCTTGCTTGCAAGTCTTTTTAGGAAGGGTTTGACCGAAAAACCCCTCGTAAAGGCGTGATCAACC
The DNA here is from genome assembly GCF_001729375.1 of Methanosarcina sp. A14. Taxonomy (NCBI): domain Archaea; kingdom Methanobacteriati; phylum Methanobacteriota; class Methanomicrobia; order Methanosarcinales; family Methanosarcinaceae; genus Methanosarcina; species Methanosarcina sp. A14. The sequence continues at coordinate 12,187 of NZ_LZPK01000023.1, forward strand.
GAATCAACGGTTGTAGCACAACCTTTTTCAAAAAAGGCTTGTCTGCAAATATTTTCAAAAAAGATTTGATCGAAAACACGGTAACGTTTGAGTTTGAGGATCTTATCCCCAAACCCTATCTGCGTGATCAACCGGCGCAACGGTTGCGGCACAACAGTTGTGCTCAATAGGACTAGCTCAAGTTCAGATTGACATGACATATTCTCAAACAAGACTATATATAATCTACGGCACAAAAATTTAAAATTAAAGCTGGTTTTTCTTTGCATTTCGAGTTTTCAAGAAAAGTTTTTACTATATATACTTATGTAGGCAAATTTAATCTCTAGTCTGACTACCAATTTCTTATTATTGTTAACTATTCTTGAGGAATAAATAAGGTCGCATCCCTGCCTTTTCAAAGGCGGGTTAGACCGTCAACTTCAACAGAACTACAAATTTAAAATTTTTATATTTTAAAAGATTAAAACAATTTTATTCAGGCGCATACACAATAACAGTAAGTTCCCATCCTTCGAACTCTTTAATTGATTACACCAGTATAGACAGAGTTGGATAATTTATAGATAAATAAGTCTATATTTATTGGTTATTAACTTAAATAAAACTTTTATATATTAATATTGAATAATATTTTCTGTTATACTTATTTTTGAATATTGGTTAAGACAT
>NZ_LZPK01000024.1:0-12856 GCF_001729375.1 Methanosarcina sp. A14
GTATGTGAGAATATGCCTTTGGTATTTCTCCCTCTAAATATTCGCTGGAAAATATCTGAAAAAACATATAACCATCATGCTGAGACCTCGAAGTAGAAACTGCAAATTCTACACAAGTTTATTTGAATAGACAGGCAATCCTTTCCCATAAAATATCTACAGCTCAAATTTAACATATTTCTCCCTCTTCTAATTTTATTTATCCTTAATTTATAATACTTGAAATCTCAATACTACTAATAACTCTTTTTTGGGGAAGAGTATGAAACTTAAATCCATTAACCCTTATACGGAAAAAGTAAACTGGGCTTATGATTCCTTTTCTATTGGGGAATGCAGAGCCCGTATTGAGAAATCCAGAGCTGCTTTTTCGATATGGAGTTCACTGCCTGTAGAGGAAAAGGCGAAACATTTTAAAACTGCTGTCGAGATTCTTCGGGAGAGTACCGATACTTATGCTGAAATTATTACAAAAGAAATGGGGAAACCTGTAAGGCAGTCCAAGAACGAGGTTCAGAAATGCGCCCGGCTCTGTGATTATTATGCAGAGAACTCGACTGAACTCCTGAAAGACGAAATTGTGGATATCGGAACTGAGAAAAGTTATGTAACCTTTGAACCTCTTGGAGTGATTTTCGGGATCATGCCCTGGAATTTCCCTTTCTGGCAGGTTTTCAGGTTTGCAATACCTGCGATGTGTGCAGGAAATGTTTGTGTGTTCAAGCACGCCTCGAACGTGCCAAAATCGGCGCTGGAAATCGAAAATATCTTCCTTGAGGCCGGATTTCCTGAAAACGTTTTTAATACTCTGTTAATTGACTCCAAGACTGCCATGCAGATTCTTAAAGAAGAACTGGTGGACGGGGTTTCGTTTACAGGCAGCACAGGTGCAGGCTCGAAAATCGGGAAACTTGCAGGGAGAGGTATCAAACCTGTAGTACTGGAACTTGGAGGCTCGGACCCTTTCATAGTGCTTGAGGATGCTAACATCGAGAGGGCTGTTCAGGCAGCTGTAAAGTCCCGCTTTTTAAATGCCGGACAAAGTTGTACTGCTGCCAAACGATTGATTGTCGTAGAAGATGTTGTTGCGGATTTTATCGAGTCGTTTAAACTCAGGGTGCAGGAACTGAAAATAGGAGACCCTATGGATGAGGAAACCGATATTGGGCCTCTTGCAAAGAAGGAATTTCTCGAGAGTCTTAAGCGAGTACTAAAAGACGCAAAAAAGAAAGGTGCAAAACCTCACGTCTATGGAGAAGAACATAAAAAGGGTTTTTTCTTCATGCCGACCACCATTCCTGCAGCTAGTACGGATATGGAAGTATGCAGGACTGAGGTTTTCGGGCCAATTGCCCCGGTGATCACGGTAAAGGATGAGGATGAAGCCGTGGAGATTGCAAATTCCACTGAGTATGGGCTCGGGGCGAAAATCTGGTCAGGAAACCTGGATAGGGCTGAAAGACTGGCAAAAAGAATAAAATCCGGGTCTGTATCTATTAATGGAATGATCAAATCCGATCCGAGGCTTCCTTTTGGCGGGACCAAGAAATCCGGGGTGGGGCGAGAACTTTCACACTATGGGCTAAAGGAATTTGTGAATATAAAAACTGTTGTTGTTAACAGATAAACAGGGGCTTTAAGGCCCATATTGCTTAATATAATTATGATTCAATTTACGGGGGGAATATATTGTCCGAATTAGCTGAGCAGGATGTAATGTCCAGATTAACCAGGCTGGAACAGAAGATGAATGACCTGGATAGGAGTGCAGACGCCCTGATAGATGAACTGGAGAGTCTGGAAGCTGTAGCTAGAGAATTAAAGTTGACAGAATCGGTAAATAAATTTGATGAATATCTCGAAGAGGTAGGACAAATTAAAGAAGATTTAAGCTGCAAATTATCGGACGAGATCGAAAATGAACAAATGAGGGAACTGGTAGAGGCAAGGATGAAAACCGTACCCGTGGATATCGAAAATCTAAGAAACGAATATAATTCTGCTCGTGGTAAACTGGCAGAGATCAGAGAAGAGTTAAGAAAAAGCAGATTGAGTAAGCCTGACTAAGCATTTAGGTATTTAAGCGGTTGAATATTTTTTTATGCAAATAGTATAAACTTGACTCAATTCTTTATACCGGGACAATTGAAATCAGGATTTTTGCCAAAAGAACAAAAAACGAAAAAGCCTCTATACATTGATTTTAGCCTGGTGCTAGGCCATGACTAGAGGCTGCAGGACATAATTTTCAAGATAAAAAGGAAAGAAAGGATAAAAAGGAAAGAAAAATGAAATTATTTTTCATCAGGGTGACTTTTTTCGTCTCAACACCAGCAACGTAAGTGCTACAGTCACAGATGCAAATATCCAGAATATAACAGTAAATGGGTTTATTGCTTTTTTGAGCACATCTATTTTCTTTTCTAACCGTAGCGGGTTCACTTAGTCCAGCTCCACGAAATCTTTGGCTATGTAATTATATGCCTTAATTAGTATTAATATTGTTACCATTAGTAAGGGTAACAGATATTGATTTAGGTTTATTCGAGAATAGAGCTATTCGAAAAGTCAGTAAGCGGATGTTGTAATAATTATAATCAGTTTAAATATTCGTGCATTCATTCCGGCTTTACATCTTCTATATTTTCAAAATAACAGTAGATGACCACTTTTCGTACGGGCTCTAAGTCGCGGGGCGATTTTCTGTTTTTCATGAAATTTTCGGAGTTTATTAAAATTTTTATAAGAATTACTTCGGTTTAGTATGAAATGTCTATTTTTTGTATATGATGCCTCTGTTTAGTATGAAATATTCATGGTCTAGCAACAATATATATTTTTAGAGAAAGACAACTCAAATTTGAAGTAACGTACCGGTTAAATGAGCAACTTAATATAAATATCATATCATTTGAAATAATAATACTCATGTTACCATATAAAAATAATAAACTGTGATGGAATTCTGATAATAGGTATCCAGTGAAGAAATCATTTACTTTATGCATATTTTTCTTAATTATACTTTTCCAAACTCAATTGTTCTGTAGCAAATAAGAATTGAAAACCTGAGAAAACAGATATATTTATAGAGATCAGTTAAGCCGGAAGGACGAATAGATAGCCAGCTTAACGAAGTCACGCAAAAGCAAGCAGCTCACATTAAAACTTGGTTCACTTTCAAAGTTTAACTCAGTATAGTATTAATCATCTTTTAATCATCTTTTCAAGTCCAGTTCTATCAACTAAATCAATAAGATTCGCTTCAGCTAATTGTTTGGCAGAGTCGGTAAAATAACTATTTGTAACTACTATACCTTCGGTGCATTTGTAAAAACCTTTTGCAGCTACAACTTCCTGTACTGCACTGTTTGATACCTTACCCGAGTATCGTTTGACCTGAACAGCTATTCTCGTTTTTCCTTTTGACGTTAGAATAAGGTCTGCACCCTGATCACCTGAAAATGGAGTGTGATAGACTGAATATCCTAGCTGTTCGTAAACGTATTTCATAAATTCTTCAAATTTGTACCCATCCATTTCATCAATTTCGGCTAACGTGGGTAGTTCTAGTTTTGATGGTTTTTTAAAAATTTGCTTTACAAGCCTACACGGTAAGTGGATTAAGAAACTGAAAAATAACCACAATGATTTCAGTAAGTGGATTGAAAAACTAAACAGTTGCCATATTGCTTTCAGTAAGTAAATTGGGAGACTAAACAGTAACTTTATTGATTTTAGTAAAAGATATAACACAATTTTAAATGTTCCAGTAATAAAGTGATGTTGTTTTCTTTTTTTTCCTCTCTTTCCGATTTTCATCAATGTACTTCCTTCTGTTTTTAAGAGCCTGCCGAAAGTCTATGATGCATGTTGAAAAGTCACAATAAATCTATAATATAAGAGTATCCATTCCGGCTTTACATCCTACTATTGTAAAAGTTACAGTGGATAACCACTTTTCGGATAGACTCTAAATTACGGGACAATTTTTGGTTTTCGGAGAGGTCTCAAACTTTTTTAAAATTTTAGTGAAAATTTGTATTTATTTAGTATGACATTTGCATAGTGTGATACAGAAATACCTCTCTAACGAAAGGAAATCAAATCTGGGAGCAATTTACCAATTAAAAGAATAACTTAATATAAATATACTGTCGTTTGAAAAGACTGCTCCCAATGCTAAATTCAATTGTTCTGTGGCAAGTAAGAATTGAATACTTAAAAAAGCAGGTCGACTTGATTGACTATCTGTTTTTTGGTTCTGCCTTTGGTTATTCTTTTGGTTATGCTTTTGGTTATGCTTTTTTAAACTAGATCACTCCAGTAGATATCGAAATATAGGACATTTGATCGGTTACTGCATCATTCAAGACAAATGTTAAAAACTCAAATGTCAGCCTGTAAAAATCTGACCTCTACTTCCGACAACATCACAATCATAGGCATTGTTCAGGAAGACAATTCATATATCGAGTATTCTCCAGAGACTGGACTCGTCTGCGGTTTCGTTAAAGGTCATACAAAATATGATTTCAGGTGAGGATCTAACTTAGCAGAAACCTCGGTCCATAATTTGAAGCACATTGGAGGAGAAGAATAAGGTGAATTCTAAGTAAAACACCAAATCTGAAAAATTGATTTTAAGAAATCCCCTTGAAAAAGGGAATTTTTTAGATTTAACTCTTTAAAGTCGGAAGGAAAAAATAGACTCAGTACCAAAATCCAGTGATAAATGTAAAATTCAAAATCACTATATTTTGTAATTAGCCACAGTCCATGTGATATAACTCAGAGGTTGAAGTCTTAAGATGTCGAATATTGATTTTGATGAATACCGGATTCTTCTTGTTAATTAAGATTTTCAATCAAGAAATGCAAAAATCACTAGATTTTGGAACAGAGCCTATTCTACACTACTAAAAATGAAATTAGAATTTACTCAACGTTTAACCTTTTGAGTCGCCTGTCGCTGTATAGTACATTAGACTTTCAAATGTTTATTGATGTGCAAAATCATTTAAGGATACAACAAATGATTTTACCGCTAAAAAATCCATACGTGTAAAATTTAGAAAGAGGGAAGTTAACATTCCCTCCTGTTCAGGCTCAACTTCATCTTTTATCAATTTTATATGGATATATACTAAATCCAGAAACACAAAATAAACCGTGTTTTCTTCCCTATCAGTAGAGAGAAACCTTCGGTTCATTTTCCTTTTCTTCACCTTCCAGATAAGCCAAAAAAATCCAATATGGATTGAAAGAAATTTCCTACAGAAAATTCCCCTTTGACTGTCAATGAAAATTCAAGTTTACTCATTTTGATCTCCGTTGAAATAAAGTATTCACTAATCGATTCGTCAAGAACTCAAAAGAGAAAACAGATTTTATTGTATGCAATGTTAAGAGAAAACCTTAATAACCAAGCTGTACGTAATATATACTAGTTACTTACTAAGTTACTAAGTAAATAGAGTAACACTGCATACGACAAAAGATCTGCTTTCTTTTGTCTCACCGTTCTTGAAAGTAGCTATCATTATGTGGTAGTTTTGATAGCTACTCTTCACTATAATTTTCCTGTTTTTTGATATCTTCGTTGAAGCTACTTTGCGTTATTTTTCTAACCTTTTATAATATGTCGCCACAACATATAAAGTTAAGGAAAGCGAAGCGAGAGTATTTGCCCGATAGCGATTTTTTGAATAGAGTAATTTACACATTAAGTCTTTAGATTCCCTGAAATCTGAACAAGATTTTTTTCAGAATCAAAATGTAATTTCATCAAATGACTTTCACCACTAATACCAAATGCGCTAAAAAAATCAAATTGTGGGCGGCCACCTTAAAAAAGAAGGAATTATTTTGTTTCTGAAAGCAATTGTTGGATAGCTTGTAAAGGAGGGGTATTCGTGACCTTCTGTACTCTCTATGTAATAAATTCATTATCTATTGGGAAATTTGTAATCGGGAAATAAGTTTAAAAGTCAAGTTTTGTGAACCTAATTTGGAATCGCAGTATCAGTTACTTGCTATTTCCATTTTTTGGCTTATCACTTGAGAAAATTCTCATGGAAAAAAGTTGTATATTCCCTCACTCATTTTCCAGTAAAGCACTCCATTTCCCTCTTTCCATTCAATAAATATATAAGACTCCTCAAAGTATCTTTTATCCATGACCCTTGAGCCCGTGCATATGCATAAGATCTCGGAGCTTGCAAAAAAGATTGACTGCTCGTTTGAGTCTGAAGAGGTAAAAACGGCTTCGGATATCTATTCTCTGCTTGAGGAGCTGAGTCTCGATGGGAAGGTCATTCTTAAAGCTATAGGCAGGCTCTTTCGAGGTATTGTAAGGACTCAACTGATGGCGCAGGGCGAAGACCCGTATCCTCTTACTTATGCCTGCGATAGCGGAAGTACAAATCCAAGGACTTATGACAGCGGGCTTTTTGTAGATTTCTGCCACTGTGGGCTGGCTTCAACGCCTACTAATCTTGATATTCAGAGATTCAGAACAATCGTATGCGCCGCTTATTCTTCTTCTCAGAGAGTATCCATGCAGGCTAGTGCAAGCTGGGAAACCTTCGATGAAGGGTTTGGAAGGGCAAAACTGGTTACAATCGCGCCTGACGAGTTAAAAAGAAAAGCTTCTGACATGGTGCACAGTTTTGCCATGTACCTGGCAGAATCCGAACACATTCTTTTCATGAAAGACAGAATAAAGCCTGAGAGTTTTTTCATAATGGACGGGCCGATTTATCCAAAACAGCTAATGTACTGGATGGTGCTGGACGACGAGGACGTGAGAGTCCGACAGAACAACGATGCCCGAAAAATCCTCCAGAATTACATTGATATAATGGACCATTTCCTGAAAAACCGGCAGCCTGTAATTGGGTTTGTGAAAAATCCAATTGACATGCAGATTATGGACAGCGTCCGGAAAAAAGGAAACGCTTTCGACCTTCCCTGGATGCTGGATTCGCAGTTTTTCAAAAATCTGCTCTCCCTGGAAAAAGTTGACAACGCTTCAGGACATGGGGGACGAAATTCAAAAAACAATAGGAAGAACGGCAAGCACAACGGTTCCAAAAATGATTACATTACTTACACTAACTGGTTTTTGCAGCCCAACAGGTTTTACGAAAAATTGCTTAACGGAACTTCACCCCTTGCAGCCGCAGATCCTCTCCAGCAGGAACTCAGGCACGATTTCTCGCCTGAAGATTATGCTCTTTGTTTTTTCATGCTTTACGTACCCTACAAAGATGTGGTCTTCAAGGTCGAAGCTCCATATGGGCTTGTTAAAGACGAATTTCTCCGCATGCAAATGACCAAAAAAGTGCTCTTTGACCTTTCTTTGTATGGTTTTCCTCTTACCCTCACAAAAGCAGACCATCTGGCAAAAATCAGGAAAGTAGAGAGGGAAGAGATTGATAAATTCTTTGAAAATATGAATCCCGATACTACTTACAATGACACCCGGTGGAATAAGATTAATGAAATATGAAAATGTCGACATTTTTACTTTTAACTCTAAAAAACCAAAAAAGGAGCCAGCTCCTGTCAATTCAGGAACGGAAGAAAATGCAGGTTCAAAGGAAATCCCTGCTGAGCTAAGAAAGGAGAGTCTTGCTGAGTCAAGAAAGGAAAGTCTTGCTGAGCCAAGAAAAGAGAGTCTTGCTGAGCCAAGAAAGGAAAGTCTTGCTGAGCCAAGAAAAGAAAGTCCTGATGAGATCAATCCTGAAAACAAGAATATGAGCAAGACTGCAGATTCCGTTGAAGATGTTCCCGACCTGGTCACCTCTCATCAGGCTACCTCTATACTCACACCCGATACTGAGGAAATACTGCAAGCTTCATCATCTGATAATCTATGTAAAGATTGTCGGAATGATTTATCAGATCATATTTTAAAAACAGAATCCAAAATTGAATCTGATGTTCCTTCAAGCCCTGCAAAATCGATTTTTAAATCTTCCTCTCTGCCCAAAACTACTCCTGTATCTAAGCCTGTCTCTAAAAATGATTCTATATCTATTTCAGATCTATCTCTTGAATCCGAAGTTCTCGGGAGTTCCGGAAAGGAAGATTTCCCCTTTGAAGGCTTTGCCGGATGTGATGATAATGTCCTGAAGGCTTCTCCAGTTTCAGAAGCTTTCGGGATTGTCACTACAGGCATAGAGCCCCTTGAATTGACTCCTTCAGGAGCTGTAATCACCGGTTACATTACATCAGCTCGACGGGATGAGATAAGGCTGGGAACATATGTTGTTGTGCCTTACGAAAACGGAGAAAAACTCTTTGCCAGGGTGGGAAAACTCCAGTACAGGCAGGAGTTTGTGGTAGACGATGCAACTGAAATTCATTCAAGACGCATGCTCAGTGCCCGTGGAAACCCTGTAAATGAAGACGATTACAAGTTCCTTGCCTGCCTTGATCCGCTCTGTATTCTTTACCGAAAAGCCGAAGGCAAACTCACCCGGCGGATGGCAGACCGGATTCCTCACCCTAACACTCCTATCCTGCCTGTTACTGACAGGCTTGAAGTCCAGACAGGACTTAACATTCCTGAAAACGGAATCTTTCTCGGCCACCTGAGTGTAGGGGGCGAGCTTCTAAAAACCAATTCCGAGCCCGAAACGGTAGCATATTACCTGAGAAACGATTATTCCATGGGCGACCCCCTTATTTTCAGGCATATGCTTATTTGCGGGAGCACAGGAACAGGAAAAACGTTCCTCTCTAAGAATATCCTCCGCCAGTTCATGAATGAAAACAACAGGTACAGACTACGGGGTTCTCCTAGCAAAGCACGGAAAAATCCCTGCCTGGTAATTATGGACCCTCAGGACGAGTATTCCCAGTTTTTCGAGGACAACGAAAACCTCACTGAGGACGATAAATTCCGGTTTGAATCCGAAAATGTAACCTATGGCCGGGTTCTTTCTACAAAGGCTTTCGTGGCAAAAGTCGATGGGCAAAGATATCCTGGGGATAAATCCAGAGCCGAGCAGATTGAATTTACAATTCCTTTTTCACTTGTAGAACACAATTCCTGGCTTATTGCAGCAGCCGGAATGTCAGAACTCCAGTATATCGGGCTTGAAGTGCTTCTTGGAGATTTCTTCAAGTCAAGTGTACCCCATACTTACCAGAATTTCATCAACCATATTGAGAATGAAGGTACCCGTTCCTACTATGTTGACAGCGGGAAGCTGCATGAGTCCTCATACGATGGGATTGTAAGAAGAGTAAGAAGTCACTTTTTCTCAAAAGTCTTTGACCGGGATGCGACTTCAATTACTGACCTTGTGGATAAAATTTTTAAGCCAGGGCAGATTTCGGTTTTCCCGACTGAATATATAAGTGCTCCGAGAATCCGCGATCTCATAGTACTCACAATCATGAGCCTGATCGTGGACAACAAATTAAGTACGACGGGAAAGGAAGCAATTAAAGAAACTCCAATCATTCTTGCACTGGATGAGGCTCATCGGTATCTCTCAAATGCAAATGGGGAACACTCTCGCCTTATTATTTCACGTTTTGCAGATGCAGCTCGTCAGGGCCGAAAAGAAGGACTGGGCCTTTTCTTAATTACTCAGGACCCTCAGGATATCGATGATACGGTTTTCAAGCAGATAAATACGAAACTGATCCTTAACCTCAACAATGACGCAGCTATTACATCTCTAAAAGTTCCTAAAGAATATGAGCGGAGAATTCCTTATCTTAAAAAAGGACAGATGATAATTCATTCCCCGGATAACAGTGATATTGTGGAAATAATCGGGCTTTCAAATTGTGTAGTCCGGCATCGGTGATCATTATCAGGTTTGATGACCAACAAGTTTACTGAGGAAATTTCATCAGATTTGATGAACATCAGCAAGTTTACTGAGAAAGTTCTTCGGCTGTGCAGTACAGGATTCAGACATGATAAAAATCGACAGCATGAAAATTTGAAACATTATAAACTGAATGTGAATTAGGTTGCAAAGTAAGTTATTGAAAAAAAAGTGTAATAATCTGTTATAATCTATTTTATCCCAAAATTATTTTTCTCTTTTAATTTCTGATATCACAATGATCTATCGTATACTGATGACCACCATTTCACTTCAACTTCGAATTTGTTTCATATTACAGAATCATTCTACATTACCAAATGTAGCTGAAATTTATTCAACATTTAATCTTTTGAGTCATCTGCTGCTGTATCACGTATTGAACTTTCAAATGGTTTTGAATCTGCGAAATCATTTCAGGATAAAACACGAAATTTCGAGGAAGAGGCCTTCCTGCCTTCTTTGGTAAAAAGAGAAAAAAGAGAAAAAAAGAGAATAAAGAAAGCTGGAAATCCAGCCTTCATCTTCACGTTTATGAGGTGCTAAGGCCAAGAGCCTCTGCAACCAGCTCGATGATGTCTTCTACAACAATATCAGATTTGAGGGCATCACGACCATCCGAGAGGTTCCTCTTACAGAAGGGGCACGCACTCGAGAGGATATCCGCGTTGGTTTCAAGAGCATCCTTAACTCTGGCTTCTCCCATTGACAAAGCAAGATCAGGCATACCTGCTTTTACACCACCGCCAGCTCCACAACAACGCTGGAATTCCCTTGACCTGTCCATTTCAACGAACTTAACACCCGGAATATTGGAAAGCACAAACCTGGGAGCATTAAAGACGCCAACGTGACGGCCAAGGTGGCAGGGATCGTGGTAGGTAATCGTCTTGTTGATAGACTTTTCCCATTTAATTTTGTCCGCTTTTATCAGGTCTGCAAGGAACTGTGTAATGTGAACAACCTCAAAAGGCAGTTCTGTGCCAAGAAGCCTGGGCCAGTCGATCTTTGCAGCACGGAAACAGCCTGCACATGCAAACAAAACCTTTTTAGCACCTTTCTTCTGGAGTGCCTCTACATTGTGTCTTGCAAGTTCACGAGCCACATCGTTGACATGTATCTGGCCTGTCCTGATAAGGGCTGAGCCGCAACACCATTCCTCTTCACCAAGCATGGTAAACTTAATGCCCAGCTTGTTGAGCACACGTGATGTTGCAAAGGCCAAAGCGAGCTGATTGTACCCTGCAGTACAGCCAGTGAAATAGACAATGTCTGCTTTGTCTTCTATTTTCACATCTGGAGGAACCCAGGCAAGTCTGTCTTTCTGGTCCTTCATGTAAGGGTTATGGTACTGGCCAGTAAGTTTTGGGAACGCGCTCTGCTTCCCATAAGGACCTATACCTTTCGTTACAAGATTTGTCCTTATAGCTTCCCAGAGTTCCACAGTGTTAATACCTGCTTCACAAACTGTTGCACAGACACCACATGTGGTACAACCATGGACATCATCTTTAAATTCTTCAAGTTCTGACTGAGGAACTTCCTGTGGACCAAAGAGTTTTGCTTTAATTCCATAGGATTTGTTCATGTACTGCCTCCAGCGCAGGATCTTGTCTCTTGGAGCTAATCCTGGTTTCCCGCCGGAAGCGGCATAAGTCGGACACCATTTTACACACTCACCACAGCGAACACAGGCGTCAAGCTCCATGAGCTGGACTGCGGTAAGATTCTTCGTATCGATTGAAGGATCACGTTTTGCCATATTTTTATTCGCCTCCTTTGTTTGCAAGCAGTGCAAGCGGTATGGCGATTACATGAATATATTTACTGTATGGTATAAATGCGATACAGAAGATCAGGGAAAATACGGAATGGAAGAGAGCGGCCGGTGGTGCTACTGAGGGATCAAGCCCAAAGCTCCAGATAAAGCCTGTTCGAATTCCATCGGCGATAAAACCGGAAATAGTAACTAAGAAAACTATTCCGATCAAAACCCAATCATATGTGATGGAAGCTTCCCTGACTTCAGAGACAAACAGTCTTCTTACTAATGCTACAAGAACTCCGATAAGCAGGATATACCCGAAGATGTAATTCGGAATTGAGAGCATATCTCTAAACTCGGCGGGGGTGAACGGGAGTGCGATTCCGATCTTTTCGATCATTTCAACTGCAAACATCATCCCTGACAGAGCAAATAGGGTCATCCAGCCCCCAAAAATAAATAGGTGCATGACCCAGCGGAAAGGACTTCTCTTGAGAATTCTTCTCTGGAAGAGAATGTCAAGGATTAGAATCGACAGAATAGATTCTCCATGATGATGAGATTCTGCTGTTACCTGATTCCACCAAGTTTTTAAGAATGTGATTGCACTTCCTTTTTTTCCTTCCTGAGGCTCAAGAGCATAACCTGTGACTCCTGTCCCCCATTTCTGGAAGTCACTTATCAGACCATATAAGAAAATAACAAAAGCTATTGCGCTGAATATCATAATCTGGACAAACGTCATCCTTAATGCATCCGAAAGCCCAGAAAAATAAAGCATTTCACTAATAGTTTATTCCTCCTATGTATGGATCAAAAACTGGGAATTAATACTGCTTTTACAATTGTCATGTTACAGGACATCAATGATAGTAAAGACAGAATGATAGCCGTAGCGACTGTCTACATAAGGTTTGTATAGTCTTTTAGTCTTTGTATCTATTATATTTAAACATTATCTTTATTAAACAATAGATTAAAAAGCCCACTGAGTCGCAAAAATGAGTTGAGCGGAAGTAATCAAGCGAGAAAGAAAAAAGTGAAAGTATAAGAAATAATATTAAAATTATAATATATAGATTATATAAAGATTTTATAGAATTCTTCTGGACGGCAAAGTAAGAAATTAAGCGACAAAAAAGTAAAAAGTAAAAGTGCAGGAAAAGAGAAAGTAAAGTACAAACCTTTTCAAACAAGCTTTTTAAAAAAACTGCTTGTCCGCAACCCTTTTGAAAAA
>NZ_LZPK01000025.1:0-24435 GCF_001729375.1 Methanosarcina sp. A14
TTTGACAGGAATGTGGTATTCCTTAGCAACCTACGATATAAAGAATGAATTTTATCTTGAGAAATCCTATTTTTGATAAAAATAACAGCTAGTTAGAAGATGAAAGTTTTTAAATAATTATAGGTTTACTAATGAAAGCAATAGAGAATAAGTCTTCAACTTTTCTCCCTAAACTTCTGCCATTAACAGGGAATCAAATACAATTCACTTCAAAAAATTTTTTAATTAATAGACTGTACCATTTATTTTATGAAAAGTTTAATGAACATATGCCTTTCCATGTCAATAGTTTGTAAGCCTTAATTTTCGCATCGCAAACTTGATTACATCCCTACAAATGTGAGTACAATATTCAAAATACATTTTCAAACTGTCTTCGAATATTTGATCTTGTCCGACTGCATATCAAAGAACATTGCAAAAAGCAATAACTGCATACCCATCAGAGTAATAAATACTCCTAACAGAGGATAGTTTGGAGAAACAGAATTGCGCATTACTTTTTGTACCAAAATCCAGAAATCAAAAAGCAGTCCACAGGGTAAAAGTATCATGCTGGCAAGATAAAAAAACACTAATGGGTGAAAGCTCAAAAGTACATACTTGGTTTTAATCCTCCAGATAAATCCTTTAAAGAGCATAGGAGCAACTTTTAAGATGTATTTGTGATACTTTATAGAAGATTTTTCATTTCCATAGCGGGCAGGGATTACAACGTCGGTTACTCTCATGCCGTATGCATTGAGTTTAATTAGTATATCATTTAAGTAACCATAATATGTGTATACGGAATCAAGATCGATCGTTTCCAGAGCTTTTCGAGATGCGGCAGCATAACCGTTTTGAGGATCCATTAAGTCCCAGTAACCGCTTCCGATTTTAGTCAGCAGTGAAAGTAGAGTGTTTCCAATGAACCGCCAGGTGCTCATTCCTTCTCTGGCTTTTCTGGTAATAAGCCTGTTTCCTTTAGTGTAGTCAGCCTTATCTTCTATTATAGGCATTAAAAGGCGAGGCATCTGAGATGGATCCATCTGGTTGTCGCCGTCCATGACAACAACTATGTCCATTTTGTCTTTCAGAGCCATTTTATATCCGTCAACAACGGATTTTCCAGCACCCATATTCACTTCATGTCTTAAGGAAACTATTCTGGAGTCTTTTAAACTTTTGATCACTTCAGGAGTTCGATCAGAACTACAATCATCTACTATGTAAATGCGGCTTACATACTCAGGAATTCCCATTATCGTTGCGCCTAACAAAGCTTCCTCATTGTATGCAGGTACTACAACTCCAATATTATACCTTTTAAAAAGGCTGAAAGTGTGCTCTTCTTTAAGATCAAGATGCTTTGCTTTCAAATTATTATTTTCAGCAAAAGAAATAATGGCACTTGCAGAAGAAGTGTAAATATCAGAGGAACTTAGTACCTCAAAGCATTGCTTAGAGAAAGCAAAAAATCCTATTGGTCTATTTTCGGTCTGAATCTCATTCAAAAAAGAGATGTTTTCCTGTAGTCTGTTTGATTGGACAAAACAGGTGCCAATTACCATATCGAAATCATCTTTTTGGATAGGCTCAAGCATTTTAGGAATTAGTTTGGAATCGTGACAAATACTGATATCCATGAACAGAAGAACATCAGAATCTAGGGCATGCTGGATACCCATTGTTAGTGGAAAGTCCGGCCTTCTATGTCCAAGTTTGCGAATTACTTCTGCACCTGCAAGCTCAGCTACTTTAACCGTATTGTCCGAACTTGCATTGTCCACAACAATTACTTTATTGGCTAATTCCTTCGCCTGTAAAACCACGCTACCTACTGAAACTTCCTCGTTATAGACCGGAAGAATCACGGTTACATTTTGGGGAACCGTGCCTTTAGCGCGCAGATTTTCATTTTCAGTCATACACTGCGAGCTGTTACCCATATGCAGCTCTGTACTCAATAACTATTACCTCTTTTTTAGTATCTCTTTTTTGAAACCAATATTATAGAAATATTAGATGGAAGATTTTATTGATGTACCTTAAAAGCCATGGAATTTTAAATATAATATAATTAATAATATAATTTAAGAAAATTTAATGTAAAATAATAATTATAGATTAAATATATTAGGAAGAATATACAATTTTGATACATATATTTGTAACTTAAAACCAAACAAATGCACTACTATAATGTGATACGCTTTCATTTGTGTTTCATATAAAGATCATGAACGCAATTGATTTGACCAAGTACAGTTTTAAATAACAATGCAAGTTGTACTATTTTAATTAACGAATATCTTTATTTAGTTAAAATTAGTATATAAAAATTTGGAATTTATATGAAAACATATTAATAAAGATAAAAATTTAAAAATTAAATAATATCCTATTCGAATTTAAAGGAGAATTAAGGGAAAAATTTCAAATCAGAAAAAAATGTGCAACAATTTTGCCATACTTGGCTTAATTATGCTCCCTAGGAATAATGCTTATGCCAATTCTTAGGCCTTTTAGTATTCACCTTTATGTACAAGCTTATATATCAAGTGAACACTTCCTGAACCAAAGATTTCTAGAACTCCCTGGGGCAACAGTACTTATTGTCAAACCAATGTTCTGGAAAAATAATAGTCAAAACCGGATAAAGATCTCATTGTTTTCCTGATCCTATCTATTCTCATATATGTAGTAACCCTTAAGTATGTAATCATAACTTCAAAAGAGAAAGGAGATTACAACCGAATTTTAGATTCTTAGACAGCAAGAGAAAGTCGAAAATTATACTGAAAAATCAGCCCTCATAACTGGTTGAAAATCAGTTTATCTTTACCATAAATTTACTATTGAGCAAAGCTAAAAAGGTACCGTCCTCCAGAGATGGGAATCAGGCAGCGAAAAGGACCCACCCTCCAGAGATGAGAATCAGGTGGCGGGACTCGGGCAAAAAATATTATTACCATCAACGCAATTAACCCCTCAGATGATTATCGGTGTGTTAGGGCTCGAAGGCTCGTACTCGGAGAAAGCTGCACAAATCTGGACTCTAAGACATAGGCTAGATAGTGTAGAAATTCAACATTTTGCAGATATAGAGGACGCATTTCTAGCTGTGGAACAGGGAAAATCCGATCTTTCAGTAGTTCCTATAGAAAACTCTATTGAAGGTTCGGTAGGCGTTACTCTTGATTTACTTTATGAGAATGAGGTTGAGATAGTAGGAGAGATTGTTGTAAAAATTGAGCATTGCCTGCTCTCGAAAGGAGGAACTGAGAAGATTAAGGTTGTTCTTTCCCATCCTCAGGGACTTGCCCAGTGCAGGCATTTTCTAAAAAAATATTTCCCTGAGGCTGAACTAAGGAGCACAGGTAGTACTTCCCATGCAGCAAGGCTCGCAGGAGAATTTGAAGAAATGGCAGCAATAGCTTCTCCTGAAGCTGCAGAGTGTTACAGGCTGAAGATTCTCCTTCCAAATATACAGGACAGAAAAGAAAACTACACCCGCTTCATTGTTTTGAGAGCCGCAGGAAAAAGCACGGATGAGCAGGTTTTATGTGACACTGAAGATAAACCGGATAAGCTTGAAAATTCCAGCCGTTCAGCATTCAAGACCTCTATTATAGTATATCTGGAAAAAGACAGGCCAGGAGCATTATATGAAATACTCGGGGCTTTTGCAAAGAACAATATTAACCTTACCAGGATTGAATCCAGACCTTCTAAAAAAGAACTTGGGGATTATTACTTCTATATTGATTTTGAAGGGCACACAAGTGATGTACTTATAAAAGAGACATTAAAAGACATAAAAAATAAAACCGATACGCTAAAAATACTGGGTTCCTATCCCGCTTTCAAAACTTAAGTGATCGCAGTTATTCCACTTTAAAACAAGTAAAAGGTTAAATAAAATCCTGCGAATTTAGGCAGAAGACCATAAAGCAGTCTTAATATATTTAAAACCGTAAATTTAAAGACAAAATTTAACAAAAATTGTATTGTTGTGCGAATCTAAAAAATTCAGATTCAGGAACGTGTACTTTTATATACTATCTTTTTCTATTCTCTTCCTAGAATATCTTCTGACAGTATATTTGCATGTTCCGTAAATACAGAATTCGTTCTCATAATTATTTAAGATCACAGCCTTTTTCCAGGTTGCAAAAGGGAGCGAGATGGCTCTGAGTATTGAAGAAATAGTAAACAAACACGAATCGGCTTTAAAAAAATATAGAGGACTCTATGCCTTTGCAGACCTGCTTGCAACTTATTTTGTCCTCTATGTACTTTTCGTGCTTTTCAATATGAGAGATTTATTTTTAATGTTTAGCATCTTCGAACCTTATACCGGTGCGAAATACAGCATTCTGGGCTTTGGGGTTGTTTTTGAAACTCTGGGGCTTATTATTCTGGCTTTTGTCCTTTCTCTTATCCTTACAGCTATCAGACATTACAAGACTGAAAAGAAAGATGCTATTGCTCTTATAGAAGAGACACACCCTATACTCAAGGAGAGATTAAGGACTGCCTATGATAACCGTAATACGAATAACATTATTGCCCGGGACCTTATAGGTGGAGTCATAATTGATTCAAAACCAGTAGAGTCCTCTTCCTTCTTTGACAGGAGAAAACTTGCAAAAGATCTGTTTGTAATAGTTTTTGCAGTTGCCGTTCTCGCATATGTTGCCGGAACCGGATACCAGACAACTCTCAGCCCTACTGACCTTAACGGAGTAATTGACAAGCTTCCCTTAGTTTCGAATTCAAACTCTGACCTTTACCCTGTGGAAGAAAACGGCGGGACCTCGAATAACACCAGCCAGGAAAACATATTCGGAAAGCCTGCCGTTGTTGTGGTGGAAGGTAAAGATGTTGATCTGACGATTCCCCCAGGTACAGGTCAGGGCTTTACAAGCCAGGAAGAAGGAGAACAGACGAACGAGTCATTTACCCAATCAGGTCTGGTAAATCCTGAAGCGGAGGCTTCCCAGGCTTATTATGATAATTTACCTGAAGGATACAAGAACGTTATCCAGAGTTACTTTGAAGGACTTGCAGAAGAATAATTTAGAACATTTATATAAAGTTGAATTTATCTGAATCAGGTTAATCGAAGGTTGTCTAAAAGCAGTTTTTGAATTACAGACAGTGTACCGGAGATACACCGCTCTGGAGAAATACTGCTGCATGAGCATGTGACATCCAGAAAATCGGGCTTCTTAAGCCTCTAAAAACAGGAACTTAAAGGGTGAAGCGGATATGAATGAAAATAATACCGATTCTGGTCAGGCTACAACGACCTACCAGAACGCAGGCACAATTTTCAAAAGTTTTTTTGAAGATATTGGAAATGTTGTGGTGGGCCAGAATAGAGTAGTGGAGCAAATCGTGATCGCAATACTCTGTGAAGGGCATGCCCTAGTTGAGAGCAATCCAGGGCTTGGAAAAACGCTTATGATCTCCACAGTGTCAAAGGCAATGAACCTGAAATTCAGCAGGATTCAGTGTACTCCTGATCTCATGCCCTCTGACATTACAGGGACAAATGTTATTGAAGAGCAGGACAACAAAAAAGAATTCAGGTTCCAGCCAGGGCCGGTCTTTGCAAATGTTGTTCTTGCGGATGAGATTAACAGGGCATCCCCTAAGACCCAGTCAGCCCTGCTGGAAGCTATGCAGGAAAAACAGGTAACGGTCGGAAACGATACATTCATGCTTGACCGTCCCTTTTTCATTCTTGCCACCCAGAACCCCATAGAAATGGAAGGCACATATCCCTTGCCTGAAGCCCAGCTCGACCGTTTTCTCTTAAAAATCCTTGTAGATTATCCTTCCCATGAAGAAGAAATGGAAATAATAAACCGCTATACAAAATCCGAAGTCCCAAAAGTGTCCAGAGGCCTTGATAAATCCACACTCCTCGATTTGCAGAAACTGACCAGGCAGGTCCCAATCTCCGAGGAGCTAAAACAGCGTGTTCTTTCTATTGTGGGCATGACAAGAAAAGACAAAGAGCATATCGAGTACGGGGCTTCTCCACGAGCATCTATCGGCCTTATTCTTGCCGCAAAAGCCAGAGCCCTTATAGAAGGCAGGAATTTCGTAAGCAAAGAGGATGTCGATTATATGGCATATCCGGTTCTCCGCCACAGGCTTATCCTGACCTTCGAAGCCGAAAGAAGCGGGATGACTCCTGATCAGGCTATTGAGGAGATTATCCGGAAGCTCAAATGAAACATGAGTGGGATTCCCAGGTAAGGGAAGGAACTGTAGAAGAAGTTAAAATAACCCTGAAGGTTTTTCCGGGTCCGGAATAAACCGGACTTTTTATTGACGATCCAGAATGACTCGCACAAAACAAAACATAGAAACGGACTTTTTCAGGCAGCTTGACCGCTTTACCTTCTCTGTCCGGAAAAGGGTATCTACTGTTTACGCCGGAAACCGTCCCTCAACCCGAAGCGGGCACGGCATTGATACTATCGGGTTCAGGGAATATGATCTTAACGACAGCCTGAAAGATATCGACTGGAAAGCCTATGCGAGGACTGAGAAGCTCTATGTGCGGCAGTTTGAGGAAGAGAAAACCCTTACAACCCATATACTTCTGGACGCCAGTAAAAGTATGAACTACCCTGAAAAAGGAACTTCAAAATTTGAATATGCTGCCATGCTCGCGGCAGGCTACGCCTACATGGTAACAAAATATAACGATAGGTTCGCAATCTCAACCTTTGCACAGGAAGTCGATATACACAAACCCAGCCGCGGGAGAAAAAACCTTTTACGTGCAATTGATAGACTGACAGAGCTTGAACTATCTGGAAGCACTTCTATAGGGGAAGCTGTCATAAAATACAGCAGGGAAATCAAGTCCAGGTCCCTTGTAATCCTTATCTCGGACTTTCTTCAAGAACCCGAGGCAATAGAAACCGCAGTTTCCAGGTTATCTGACCATGACCTGATTTTGATCCAGGTGCTAGACCCCACGGAAAAAGTACTCCCTATCCAGGGTAACAGCAAGCTTATAGACCTTGAAACCGGAGAAGAAGTCAGGACTTATGTTAGTGAGAAGTTTAAAGAACGCTATCTTAAAAAGCTCGATGATCACAGCGCAAGAATTAAAAAAGCCTGTATGAAGACAGGGGCTGAATTCTATACTTTTACAACCGACACCCCCATTTTTGATGCTTTTTACTATACCATCAGGAGAAGGAGACGCTAAAAATGCCTTTTGAAAACCCCCTTGCTCTTATTGCTCTCCTGAGTGTAATCCCGCTTATCATTATTTACATGCTCCGTCCCAGACCGAAGGTACTTGCAATTCCTTCGCTCATGTTTGTACTAAAACTTGAGAGGGAGAGAAAACGGGTATATGCATCACTTACCAAAATTGTGCAGGACCCGCTTTTCCTGATCCAGCTCCTGATGCTTATTCTTCTTTCCATTGGCGCAGCAGGGTATTACTATACTTCACAGGAACCGCTGAGCGGAGAGCATACAGTGCTGGTCCTTGATACCTCTGCAAGTATGCAGGTTGACTCTCGTTTTGATGATGCTGTTAAGATTGCCGATGGTTATGTGAGCAAGAAAAATAGCATAATCCTGGCTTCGGATACGCCTCGTCTTGCTCTTGATGGAGGCGATGCGTCCTCTGCAAAGGAGATATTAAGTCAGGTTCAGCCGGGGGCAGGTACTGCCGACCTGTCTGCAGCCATAACTACAGGTATGCGTCTTTTATCAAAAGAAGGAGGGGGAAAAATCATCGTTATATCGGATTTCACGAATTCGAAAGGAGACGATCCTGTTAGTTCCAAAAACCTGGCCGAGTCTTACGGGATTTCAGTCAATTTCGTAAAAGTCGGAAAGTCTGCCGATAACATAGGGGTCATCAACGGATGGATCGAAGCCACGAACGGAAAATACGGCTACACAGGTGTAATTAAGAACTATAAAGATCAAAGCGAGAAAGTTGAAATCGAGACCGGAAGCGGAGCTTCAGGAAACTCAACGTCATTTTCCCTTGACGTCCCGGCAAGAGGGACAAAACAGTTCACACTTGAAAACCTTGGGCCAGGGATTACAACGGTTCAGCTTAATGTGAAAGATAGTTTACCTGTTGACAATAAAGCTTACATTTCCATTCCAGAGACTTTAGAGCAGCGTATACTCTTTATCACTGACGATGGGAAACTACCTTCGAAAACGGCACTCTCCCTGCTTCCGAACAGCAATCTCAGTGTCACAAAAGCCGTGCCTTCTTCCCTTGACAATTACACACTTGTAGTTCTTGCGCAGAAAGAAACTCCAATTGCTAGTGATTCAGTAGATACAATTGAAAATTATGTAAGAAACGGAGGCAATGCAGTTTTCATCGCAAGCGGCGCCTTAGCCCCCGAGAAAACTGAGGTTGGCCTAATTAAGATCTTACCTGTAAAACCTACCGGAATTGAGAACGAAACAAATGGAACCGATCTTGGAGTTAAGGAAGTTCAGCAGAGCAGTATTACAAAGGACATTAGAAGTGATGAGATCTCAGTCCACACATACCTGGACGCAACTGAAAGAACCGGCTCGACAACCCTGGTAGCTCTAGAAAATGGAGTTCCGATCTTGAGTTACTGGCAGGTAGGTAAAGGGACCGTTTTCTATATGGGGCTGGATGATGAACTCGGGGACAATGCCTGGAATAATTTCCATAACTTGCCTGAGTATCCTGTGTTCTGGATAAAACTTGTTGAATGGCTCGGAGGGACAGGTGATATTTCTGAATATAACCTGAATACAGGTACTTTAACGTCTCTTTCGAAGACTGAAGAAATCAAGACTCCCTCGAAAACATTCACTTCAAACCATATTCTATTTGATGAGGCGGGAATTTACGAAATATCAGGAAAGAAGATTGCAGTCAACCTTTATAGTGACAAGGAATCAAACACAACAGTTGATGCATCTGATGTTGTTCAGCGGGCGGCTGAGGAAGATAAGTCCAAACTTGTGAGGGCTGATACTTATACTGCCAAAAATGACATTACTGATTACCTGATAGTAGTTATGTTCCTCCTCATACTAGCTGAAATTATGATCGTGCGCCGGCGGGGTGAACTATGAATATATCCCTTGAACACCCGGAAATGCTTTTACTCATCATTCCTGTGACAATTGCCGGGTTCTATCTCCTGCGGAAGACAAAAACGAAGATTGTGGAATGGAGGATGCTTGTAGCTTTCCTCCTTATACTCGCTTTGGCTGCTCCATTTACAACGGTTACGCAGACTGTTAATGAAGACAATCCTTCACTTGTACTAATTCAGGATAAGACCTCAAGTATGGGGCTTTTTTCTAATGAAACAGGTAATGACCTGTATAAAGCCCTTGCAGCTGATACCTCTACAACCTTAGTCCAGCTTACAGGCGATAAAACAAATCTTGGAGATGCTGTAACTCAGTACTCTGGCACTGGTAATCAGATTGTTCTGATTACTGATGGGAATAACAACTCCGGGAAGAGCCTTGTTGATGCCCTCGGCTTTGCCAAAGAAACCAATACTTCAGTCTACCTTGTCGAGCCTGAACTTAAGACAAATGACCTCAGTGTAGAAATTCATGGGGACAAAAGTGTAATTGTGGATAACCCAAACGAATTTGATATAGTTGTCCGCCAGGCTTCAAATCAAAGTGTTAGCTATTCCTATGAAGCATACGTAGATGGGGAACTTTCCCAAAGTGGCGACGTTACTCAAAACTCAACACAGTATACTATTTCCCCTAATCTCAGGCACACTTTTAGCACTCTTGGTGCTCACAATATCAGTGTAAAGATTACTCCTTCCGGAGAAGATCTGAGTAGTATTAACAATAAATTTTATAAATCCGTGTATGTAATTCCCAAACCAAAGCTCACTCTTGTTACCGGTGAGCCGAA
The DNA here is from genome assembly GCF_001729375.1 of Methanosarcina sp. A14. NCBI lineage: Archaea > Methanobacteriati > Methanobacteriota > Methanomicrobia > Methanosarcinales > Methanosarcinaceae > Methanosarcina > Methanosarcina sp. A14. The sequence continues at coordinate 9,923 of NZ_LZPK01000025.1, forward strand.
TTCACCCCTTGCTCAAATCCTTAACAAACTTTACAACACTTCTGTTTTCACTACTTATCCTGGAGCAAGTGCTCTGAACAGTAGCAAAACTCTGGCACTTGATAACCAGTTCGCCGATAATCTTACGGAGACACAAGTAAAAGAAATTAGAAAGTATGTTACTAATGGAGGTGGACTGGTAGTTGTAGGAGGAGAAAGAGCATATAATTATGGCAATTATCTTAATTCCTCGTTTGAAAAAATCCTACCTGTGATTTCAAGGCCTTCCGAATATAAGGGAGGACGAAACCTTGTCCTGATCCTCGACGTTTCTCCCAGTACTACAGCCCACAAAACCCAGGGAGACATCCTGGGAAATGCCATATATATTCTTCAGAACGAAAATCTCAAAGATGCAAACGCCGAAATTATCGCATTCGGAAGCAAGGGATATGATGTTTCAGGAGGTTTTGTTTTCCTTGGACTTGCTCAGAACCAGGCAACTCTTAAAGACAAAATCGAGAAACTGGCTCCTGACGAGGAAAGCAAGACTTCCTTAGATGCAGGACTCAACATTTCAAAGGAAATGCTTACCGGCAAGGAAGGCGAACTTGATGCTATTATTATTTCAGACGGAGCAATCGAAGATTCCTACAAGCCAAGCCTTCAAGCTGCAAAAGAACTGCAGAAACTCGGTGTAAACCTGTACTTTATCCATATTCGTTCAGTAGCTCCTTCCCAGATTGACAAATCCAGAAATTATTATGCTGAGATGTTTATGAAGGAACTCGGGCTTGAGAAAAACTATTTCCACATTAATATGAGTGAAAGGGCAAACATAGTCTTTAAGTCAACCGATAAGTCTCAGGAAGAAGAGAACGAAGAAGAAAAAGAGACAGAAGAAAATGCAACTTCTGATTATTCTCTCTATGTTTATTCTCCAAATAGCTTCATTACGAAAGATGTGAACCTTACTTCCAATATCACAGGATATAACGACGTGACTCCAAAAGCCGGGGCTGAACGTTTGGTTATAACTACTTCAAATGGAAAACCAGTACTTACTACATGGCGCTTCGGACTAGGAAGAGTTGCAGCTTTTACCACAGACAATGGGCAAGGGGACGGTTCTCGCTGGGCGACTAATGTTTATAACGGATCGAGTGCCAGACTAATTTCAAGCATGATCAACTGGGCAATAGCGAACCCGAGAGCTGAAGAAGGAACTGTTGTGGACAGCCCGGATACCTGGCTTGGCACTCCCTCCAACCTGACACTTACAATGTACGATGAAGGAATCCCGCAGCTAAAACTAGATGGCAATGCTCTGGACCTTGCTCTAACCGGAAAGAATACCTATGAGACAAATGTGAATCCAAATAGTATTGGGATTCATGATATCTCAGGCTACCCGCTTGCAGTAAATTACCCGCTTGAGTACAGGGATGTAGGACTCAATGAGGATATAGAGCCTCTTGTCCTTTCTACCGGAGGAAAAATTTACAATGAGAAGGATGCAAGAGCCCTTCTACTGAAAGACGCGCGGCAGAATTCAGTGAAACAATCCGATGAGCAGGTAAGCCTGAAAGTGTATGTACTCCTTACTGCGCTTGTGCTTTATCTTGGAGAAATCCTTGCCAGGCGCATAAGGGAAATGAGAAAGCTCAAGAATACGCAAGGTTGAGACCTGAACTTGAAAATAAAACCTGAAAAGGGTTTTTTCTTCCTCTTTTCTGTGGATTCCATATTTTAGGCTTCATCAGTTAATTAAAAACGATTACTTTTTAAGGATTAATAACTCTTCTCTGCATTACTGTAGTTCAAAAGATATTTTATATTTAAACTCTTGAATCCATTTTTACCTACTGAACTCTGTAGAAAATTCTGTACCAAAATAAGGAAATAAATAATGGCCCTTGGTGAAATTGTTCCCATTCCAAAACTTCCCCCACAGATAATCGATGCAGTTAATAGCAATACATTGGCAGTTTTCATTGGTGCTGGGGTATCAAGAATAGTTGGTTGTGCAAGTTGGAAAACGTTGGCTAATAATCTTATAGAATTCTGTTTTTCAAAATCATGTATAAATTTCAAGGAAAAAGAAACTCTCTCTGCTTATGATCCAAAGAAATCAATTACAATTTGCAAATACATATTGACACAAAAAGGCTTTGAGAGTGATTTAATCAATATAATTAAAGAATCCCTCAAACCAAAGGAAGACCTTTATGAATCACAAAATATTTATCATGAGTTGTATGGTTTAAGAGGACTTTTTGTTACAACTAACGTTGACGATTGTTTTCATAGCAAATTTGAAAGACCGAACATAGTTTATAAAGAAAAGGACTTCAAACTAAATTCTACTAATGATGATATTGATAAATCTAAGCTCTACCAAATACATGGTTCTCTTTTAAGTCCCGACTCATTAGTTTTTACAGTCTCAGATTACTTACAAAAGTATAATAATCCTTATTTTCAGCATTTTATGCAAAAATTATTTTCTACCTATGTTGTACTATTTTTAGGATATGGTTTGGAAGAATTTGAAGTGCTGGATTATTTGATCACGAAGTTCGATCATAGTCAAGGTACAGAAATGAGACATTTTATCCTTCTGCCGTATTATAGCGGTGAAAACCGTATTGTAGAGTTTGACCGTTCTTATTATCGTTCTCTAGGAATAACCGTCGTACCTTATAAAAAAGATGAGAGGGGATATAATCAACTATATGAAGTAATCAAGCAATGGAATAGTGAAGTAAATCAAATATCAACTTATTTATCGGAGTCTTTCAGAGAGATTGACAAATGTATTGCTAGCTTTGATAATGCATCGGCAAATCGGATATTCCAAATTATATTGAACGATGAACCACAAAGAAATTATTTTTTCGAAGCTCTTGCTTCATGTGATAATCCTTTTCCTTGGTTGAAACTTTTACATGAAAAAAAATACCTTGACCCGAAGAAAAATCCGTCTCCAAAAGAAGTTTCAAGTGATAAAAAAATTTATTTTGAAGTGAAATATTGGAATGTTCTTGGTTATTTGAGAAACCTTGCTACTAAAAATGCCGCTAGTCCTGATAGTGAAATAACAAAAGACATTTCACAAATCATTGATTCAATAATTGGATACCGTGAAAATGGTGCAAGAATTGAAAACTATCATACTGACTCGATACTCATCGATATTATTTTCAAATTGCCTGTCGAAATAGTAGAAGAAAAGCATATCGTATTCCTTGAACGTGCTTTAAATACAAAAATTAACAAAGTATTTATTACAAGTCAAATCTATAAATCCGCCTTTCCTTTTTTAATTTCCAATCAAAAGATAGATCTGTTGCTAAAGTTACTTGAGGTGATTTTCAATTATGAGAAATCTGATGACTTTTATAAGTATTCATCTCTGGTTGAAAATTATTGGCTTCGTAAGGCAATTTTTGAGTATAAGACTGAAATTATCGATTTATGCGGGATGGACGCAGCCAAAATTATTCTTCATAAAATTGAAGATATTATCTCTGAAGACGATACGCAGTTTCGAACAGCGTCAGTTACTACGATTGAAAATAGTGACCAGAATATAAATAAAGAAAAATACGCATATCAATGTGTTTCCTTTGTTAGAGACATTTTTGAGGCTACCGATCCAGAAGTATTAAATCAAACAATTTTAGAATTACTATATAAATCTCATCCAATATTCAGAAGAATTGCAATTCACACTATAAGTTACCATTATAATTCCTTACACAAAATCTTTTGGGCGTTAAATTTCAATCCTATTGATGATTATTCTCTTAAACATGAAGTATATGAATTATTAAGCAAAAATTGTCTTAGTTTTTCAAGAAGCGAACTGAATATGGCTGTCAACTGGATTGAATCTGCAGATTACCATGCTGATGATCTGCAATTATCTTCTCGTGATGAGTATTTAGCTTATAAAAAGAAATGTTGGCTTTCCTCTATCCAAGAAGCGAATAATCCTGATATAACCTCATTATATCTTAAATATGACAAAATAAATCCAGAAGGAATTAGTTATCCAGGCGATATCATACATTTTGAAAGTTTTGAAGGAAGTATAAGTCCGATAAGCGAATCTGAACTTTTGGCTAAATCAAATAATGAAATTGCAGAATATTTGAGTGAATTTAGAGAAAAAACCGGAGTAAGAACTCCTTCTAAAGAAGGGCTCGCTGAAACTTTGCAAAAATGCATTTCCAATAAACCTGAAAAATTTTCGGAAAATCTTAGTCCATATTTAAGTGTTCCTGAAATATATCAATATTATATTTTATGGGGTTTGACTGAAGCTTGCAGAAATAGAAGAAACTTTTTTTGGAATAATGTATTGAACTTTATTTCCCAATTACTTGAATCAACCAACTTTTGGAACATTAAACAAGCTGAAGATGAATCCAACTACAGAAATAGGATTGTTTCTCAAATTGCAGATCTTATTGATGAAGGACTTCTAAAAGACCATACTTTTGAAAACGGTACTTTATCTCTTGCTGAAGATATTCTACTAACTCTGGCTCAAAAAGCAAACTCAGATTTTTATAATATGAGAGACCTCACAACCTCAGTACTTAATTCTTCAAAGGGGAAAATATTCTCTGCATTGATTGACTATTCCATGTATTTCTCACATTTGATTATTGAAGGTGAAGAAAGAAAGTGGAAAGAATCGATCAAGTCTGAGTTTAATACTAGGCTAGATAGGGATTTTGAGCCATCAGTTGAATTTTCTTACATATTGGGAAAGTACATTTCACACCTTTTTTATTTAGATGAATCTTGGACAAAAAAGAATATAGACAAAATATTTTTGGTTGACCAAGACAAATATTGGGAAGCAGCTTTTACAGGTTACCTTTTTTATTGTTCCAAAATTGATAAACGAATATATTTTCTTCTTAGAGAAAAAGGGCATTATAAGAAAGCCATTCAGACCAAATTTGAAGATAATCACATTAATGAAAGACTCGTGCAACACATATGCATAGGGTATATTGAAGGATGGGAGAAATTAGATGATAAAGAGAGTTTAATTTTTCAATTGCTTGAAAAATCTGATCCACAAAGGATTTCAGAGATTATCCGATATTTCGAAACTCAAAACAATAAAATAACTGAGAAAGTAAGTAGCAAAATCAAACCTCTTTGGAACTCACTGTATGATATTTTATTGAGTAATGAAGGAGATAAGGATTATCAAGTCGTAGCTTCTGATCTTCTTTCGTGGATATCGTTGATTGATTATATAGATTCTGAAATACTTGAGTGGATTAAATTTTCTGTTAGAAACTTAGATTCCATTCCAGATTTCATAGAGGATCTTATAATCCATGCTCAAAAAACGCCGTTGGAAGTTGGAGAAATATATATTGAGATGCTTGAAAACGGGAAATATCCTTACTATTATGAAGATGAGACCAAAAAAATTGTTAGGATGTTGTATGAAAATGATCAAAAAGAAATTGCAGATAGGATATGCAATTGCTTTGAACTAAAAGGGTATGGCGGTTTCTTGAGAGAAATATATAAGGAGTATAATTCTTTAATCTGAACCAGATTTGCATAGGTGTCAGAACTTATTCTATGAGATTCTTTTGGTAAATTGTCACAAATATGCCAGAAAATTCATGGTGATCTGCCCGAAAAAACCGGCGAAAACCGGCACTATAAGGTTATCATCAATTTTATTGACTGCAGTTTCAGTAAGGGTTGCAAGAAAAGCCATCACTAGAGAAACAATGGGATTTCCGAGAATAAGCAGCCCTATGAGGAAATCAATAACAAATTCCGAAACTGAACCTTCAATTGATTTATCATTTTTAAAGATTTTTTGAAAAACTCTCCTCTTTCCGTAGAATTTACCGATGAGAGCTGCAGCCAGGTCCCCGAAGGTGGCCATAAGGATTGCAGCGTAAGCGATCTCTCGGCTGAACAGAGATATTACTGAAATTGCCCCAAGCGCAAAGAAAATATGCCCTCCGAAGCGGTCAACTTCGCTTTTTCTGTACATAATATGGAAAAAAGGTATTCGAATTCCATGCTCGACCCGGAAGTAGTCAAGAACGAGAACAACTACAAGAAACAGCATGAGCACCCATAGGATGGTTTCTTTTCCGTAAAGTTCGTAGATAAGCACTATCAGGATTGAAACCAGATGTACACTTTTTCTCAGGACTTCAAAGAAAAATTCACTGGACAACATGGCAAAAAGACTTGGCAAGATATAGTATAAAGTTATATCTGTTTCAGTGTTGCTCTGTTCTGCGCGTCCTGAACACTTCACAGATGCCCGTAGAAAGATGTATATGAAAAATAACAGCGTAAAATTGAAATTCATCCAGAGTTTCAAAAAGCAAGTTCAATCTGAAGCAACCAGAATTCCAAAAAGCGATTTCAATCTGAAGCAACCTGAAAAATGAGGATTCAGAAGTCCAGTTAATTTATTTAGACTGGATTCTGTCCTTTGGAATTCTAATTTTACGAGCCTTCATGTGCAGCATCATAATCGGAATTGATCACGGTTTCCTTTATGCTTGAGTCTTTATCTATAACAACTTCGGGCCAGATCTTAACTCCGGAATGTATTGTTGAATTACTTCCGATCAGTACTTTATGCCCGATAACGGTTCCATTTTCGAGGAAACAGTGTTCTCCGATGGTTGTGTCGTCTGCTACCACTCCACCTGAGATGTTAGAACCCTTCCCTATTGACACATTATCAAAAAGATAGGATGAAAGGATCTTTGCATTGTCTTCTATAGTGCAGTTTGAACCTATCACGCTGTAAGGCCCGATAAGGACATTATCGCCTATAGTTGTGTTTTCCCCTATTACTATTGGCCCTACAAGAGAAGAATTTGAACCTATACATACATTATTTCCTATGGACAGAGGACCTTTTATTCTTGCGTTCCGGGTTGTGAAATTGCCTTCGATTGTAGTTCCAGGAAGAGCATCAAGCATCCAGCGCTGTGCCTGCCTGTAAGCTGCCGAACTTCCAACGTCAGTCCATTGTCCTCTCACAAGTACACCATTGATTTTTTTGTCGGCTGCAAGCATGAAGGGGAAAAGATCTTTTGCAAAATCGTATTTCTTGCCTTCAGGTATCCATTCAAATATCGAAGGGCTGCAAACATAAATGCCAGTGCTTGCAAGGTTGCTGAATATCTGGCCTGCTTTCGGTTTTTCCAGAAAGCGGTGGATCCGGTTGTTAATGTCCATATCCGCAATTCCGAATTCTCTTGGGTCGTCAATCGAAAGAAGCCCTATTGTGACTGGGGCATCGTTTGCTTCATGGAAACGGTACATCTCCCGTAGGTCCAAGTTAAGGACGTGATCTCCACCAAGCACTATAAATGGCTCGTCTTTCAGATATTTCTCAGCGTTTTTAATGCCGCCTGCAGTTCCGAGTTTTTCCTTCTCATACACATAGTCGATATGTACCCCAAACATGTGCCCGTCTCCGAGCTGTTCTTCTATGCGCTCTCCCATGTACCCCAGGGTCATGACTATTTCATTGAATCCTTCCCTTGAAAGATGCTCGATCAGATGTCGGACTGAAGGCTTATTAAGAATCGGTATGCTGGGTTTAGGATGCTTGAAAGTTAGCGGCCTGAGCCTCGTCCCAGCCCCTCCACACATGATACACGCTTTCATATTTTTCCCAGATGTCCTTATATGAATATATTATTAACGATTTTGTTTTCGTGATCTCAAAGGTTATTGATAATGGTTATTCAATTAATGACGATCAACCAGATTAATGACAATTAATCAGATTATAGCGATCAATTAGATTAATAACGATTAATCAGATTATAGCGATCAATTAGATTAATAACGATTAATCAGATTATAGCGATCAATCAGATTAATAACGATCAACCAGATTAATGATGATCAATCAGAAGAATATCTTCATTTCTTTCCACTTTGATTTCCCTTTTCCCTTCGTAATTCGAAACGGTGCCTGTTACGCTGATGAAATCTCCTTTCTGAATTGAATTATTCAGAGCTTCAGCACCTGCAGTTTTTGGAATAAAGACGCTCAGGACTTCGGAGTTGCAGTCTACCTGTAAAAGCAGATGCCCACCTGTATAGGTTAACCGTTTACTCAAAACCTGGGCTTCAAGGAACACCTTCTCACCTTCACCGGACTCCCTGGTATACTGCCCGGCTTCGTCTCCTGCCTCCTGTCCAGAAGCTGTAAGTTCCGGTCCAAAGCAGATATAGGCTGTCATGAGAGAAGTCAATGTCATAAACAGCAGCAGCACCATAACTTTTTCTTCTTTTTCCATACTCTACCCCCCTGATTTTGAGCCCGGAATCAACTTATGATCGAGACCAGTTTTATTTCAAGGATGAGAGTTTTGCCTGCAAGTTCATGGTTAAAATCCAGGGTAGCAGAAGTTTCTGTGGAGTTGAGCACTTTAACCTCACTCCCAGCGGGTGTTATGATTTTCGTTCCTGGCTCAGGAGGACTCTGAAGTCCAAGCTTTTCGAGAGGGATCTCCTGAACAAGGTAATTCTTATATTCTCCGTAGGCTTCTTCAGGTGGGATTGTGAGGGTTTTTTCTTCACCCTCTTTCATTCCAAGCACTCCCCTATCGATACCTTTTATTACCTGGAATGAATCCGTTCTGAAAAAAAAAGGCCTGTAACCCTTTTCTTCATCATAAATCCCTGCTTCAAGAGCTTTTTCCTTCAAAGTGGTATCAAAGATCGTTCCGTCTTCAAACTTACAAGTAAAATCAATAAGAAGGTAATCTCCTTTTTTCACAGTACGAGAATTTTCCATCATCCCTTTCTCCTGTGTATTATTCTTTCGGTATCTACGTCATTCAACATCTCCCCAGATACTGAAAGGACAAACATTTTAAAGAAATATAGTAACTTTAAATTTGCTCTTCAGTAACTTAAACTTATTCTATTGAGATGAGTTTTATATCAAAAATCAGGGTTTTGCCTGCAAGCTCGTGATTGGCATCAAGAGTGAGATGCGTGTCGTTTACAGCTGTTACTTTGTACTGGTTCCCGTACATATCTCTCAAGGTTTGCCCCACTTCAGGAATTTGGGATTTGTTTGTTAGATTTAATTCTTCAATCGGAACAGTCAGGACTCTTGCTTCCTCATGTTCTCCATAAGCTTTATCTGGAGGGATCGTCAGGGTCTTTTCTTCCCCTACTTTCATTCCGATTACACCCTCGTCAAAACCCGAGATTACCTGTCCCGAACCAACGACAAAGCTAAGAGGGGCATACTCCTTTCCTTCGACGTATATGCCGACCTGCTTTGCAACGTCTTCTCTTGAGGTATCAAAAACCGTGCCGTCTTCAAGCTTCCCGGTGTAGTCGACCTTGACCGAATCTCCGGACTTTACTGCTCTGCTGTCTCCTCCCTCACTCCTTTTATCCGTGCATCCGCTGCCAAAAATCGAGCTTACCAGGAGCAGTATAGCTATGAAAAAAACTGCTTTTTTCCTGGTCTTCATCTCTTTCACTCCTCCACAGAAACGATTGTTACTGAGAAAATCAGGGTCTTGCCTGCAAGCTCATGGTTGAAGTCTACAACAAAGTTATTTTCGTTTATATTTGTGATAGTGCCTGTCAGACCGTTGTCCGTAGCCAGCTTCATTCCAACCTCCGGAGTAAAATTAACAGTATTATTCGGGATCTCTCTTGCGAACTCTTCCCTGTACTCTCCATATGCTTCATCAGGCGGGATTGTAATGGTTTTTTCTTCCCCCACTTGCATTCCGACAACGCCCTCATCAAATCCTTTTATCATCTGGCCTGCGCCGACGGTAAATGTAAGGGGTTCATAATTTCTCATTTGATTGTATTTCCCTGCCTCGATAGCAACTTCCTTTAAGGAAGTATCAAAAATCGTACCATCTTCAAGTTTTCCTACATAATTAACTGAGATTGTATCCCCATTCTCAATTCTTCTACTGGTGTCTTTTGTTATATCCTCGGCCATAAAAATCAATAAAACAAACGAGAACATGCTAGATAAACGTGATGATAAAATAGAAGTCAAAAACCGATTAAATAGAAATTTCAGAATCCGGAATTACAGGAATTCCTGTAACCTTCATTTTCAAGTTTTAATTTGAGATTTGGTTCCGTTCAATTCTTTTTGATATTCAAGATATGAGTAAACAGCCGTGAACCCCACAATAAAGAGTGCAGGCTCAAGAATTAAAAATGAATTCAAACCCAGAAAAAACTCCAAGCATAGCAACTATTCCTGCGACCCTCATTATCTTGATATTTTATAGCAAATAAGTCTAAATTTTTACCAAAATTAACTTTTAGTATCTAATATCGAAGGTTTAAAATATGCTTTCTGTATATAACAGTGTAATAAAAATTATTATGTCGTGAATAGTTATGGTAACAAGTCAGGAAAGACAGAAGGCAAATCTGGCCAAAATGAAAAGAATAATGGAAGTAATTGAAAGTAAGACAGATGATTCCGATCTGATTGCCGAATTGCAAGAATATTTAAGAAAACCGTACTCACTGTCTCTTAAATGGCATATGATTGTATTTAAAAGTGAAGTTGATAGGAGTTTATGGTATCTGGAAGATATAAGAAAAGAAGAAATTGAAATGGAAAAAATGAAGCGAAGGAAGGGAAAAGATCCAAAAGAAGAATTAAACCAGGTTAAATGTAAATTTTCCGAGGCAGTTAGTGAATTTAAACTCGATCACCAGATGGTATACGATCCAAAAACGAATAAGTATAAGTTGTCAAAATCTGGGATTTCCAGAACAACAAGAGAAAACATCTTTGCAATTCCAAAATCTATGATTGGGGACGATAAACTCCAGTGGAGTGAGGCAGTTAAACAAAAATGGGGAGAAGATACTATCGGACGAGCAGAATTACTGGAAAAAGGCCAGTATGACCAAAAGAGTATGAGAGTTACCTGCGATCACGAAGACAATTCTATCTGTTAATTAACTGGTCTTTTAATTATCAATTTTTAAAGTATCAATCTTTAAAGTATCAATCCTTTAATTATCAACCTTTTAATTGTCAATCATTCAATTAATCAATCTTTTAATTATCAACCTTTTAATTGTCAATCATTCAATTAATCAATCTTTTAATTATCAATCCTTCAATTATCAATCTTTTAATTATCAATCTTTCAATTATCAATCTTTCAATTATCAATCTTTCAATTATCAATCTTTCAATTACCCAATCATTTACTTTTGCAAAAATTAGCTAACAGTTTTTTCATTATTCTCGGTATATAAATATAAACTTGATAACAAAAGTTTATGAACTTGACAACAAAAGTAGACTTATATAAATCCAATGAAAAATGTAGCCATTTCTCAGTTTTGTGGCTGTGTCTCATTTGAAATTTGGAGATTATTCCTTCTTGACAATAGAATCAATAAGCTTAATATACTTGCCACATCTACTTTTATTTTCATTTAATTATTAATTCATTTTATCTCTTGTGGTTAAAAAGCATTTGAATAAGAATCCATTAGTTCCAAAATAACAAGTTCCAATAGTCAGGAAAAAAGGTCGTAAGACAAATGGAAATCTCCTTCAATTAGCCAATAGTAAGCTTTCGAGAAGAACTGTGCACTATTGAGTTTCTTGAGACCTTTAAAAAGCGCGATCAGATATAAATGGAAATCGTAAGATAAAAATGAAATCAAATACCCAGGTACAAAGAAATTTTTATCCTGGTATTCTCAAAACCCGGAGACAATACCCATGAGAAAAAACACTCGAGATTCTGGGATTGATACTGTTGGCGAAGTACCCCCTGGGGAACACACTTCTGCCAGTTCTATCAGACAAAAGAAGACTTGATGGATATACTTGTCCCTTATTTTAAAGCCGGGCTGGAAAATAACGAGCTATGCATATGGATTACCTCACAGCCTCTGGAAGTGGAAGAGGCAAAAACATCCATGAAAAGAAATGTTCCTGATTTTGATGTTTATCTGGAGAAAGGACAAATAGAAATCATCCCTTACACCAGTGGGTATTTAAAGGAGGGTATTTTCGATCCAGACAGAGTCGTAAATAGCTGGGTGAAAAAAATTAACCAGGCTCTGGCAAGGGGCTATGATGGACTGAGAGCTCCAGGGGACAATCGCGGGCTGGGAAAAAAGGCTGGAATGGATTTATTGATTATGAGAATAAAGTAGATGTTATTATCGATAAACACAATGCGATAGCCCTATGCCCATGTTATCTCGATATGTGCAGTACGGCCGAGATTATTGATGTAGTATCCAGCCATCAATTTGCTTTGATCAAAAAGGACGGAAAATGGGAGCAGATAGAAAATTCCGGAAGGAGAAGAGCAGAAAAAGAAGCTATTCAGGCTACAAAAAATTGGGAATATACCTTTGATGCTGTGCCAGACCTGGTAGCCATAATCGACGATAAACATAGAGTTGTTCGTGCAAACAAAGCCATTGCGGCAAGATTGTGGATGACATCTGAAAATACTCTTTTAAATCAAGGAGAGATCGAGATAAATACTTTATTATTTTACAATTTATGTTTATTTTTAAATAAGGTATCTGATATCGTTTTCATCCATACAAAATTCGAGGTTAATAGTAAGGAAAAATCAACGTTTAATTTACCAATTAAAGCATTTAATTTCTTAAAACAGCAAATAGATTCTTTAATGAATGTACCTTAACGGGAGAAGGGTTGAAACTATATTTAATTAGGAAAATAAGGTTTAATATCCCTTAAAAAACTAATCATTTTTCAAGGAGTCTAAAATCACTAGATTTTGTAATTGGCCACAGTCCTTGTGATATAACTCAGAAATTGAAGTTTTAAGATGTCGAATATTGATTTTGATGAATACTGGATTCTTGTTAATTCAGATTTTCAATAAAGAAATACAAAAATCACTAGGTTTTGAAACAGAGTCTACATATCATCAATTAGAGCCTACATATCTTCAATTAAATAGTTAAAGAGGAGTTCTTTAACTCCTCGAATTTTAACCACTTTTAAGCCTGTTGTGTGCTCACTCCTAATAATCTTTGCTTACTCAGTTTTTAGCATTAATTACAATGTTTGCCAAATCAATCAACGACTCTCCTCCATCTGATGAAAGTTTTCCATTCTTAATGTGAGCTTCTATCTGATTAAATAGGAACTATAAACAGCCCAATGGAAACAGGATAGTTTCCTACAGGCACAGTGGCTGTAACCGTGTTTGTTGCAGTGTCAATTACAGAGACAGTTCCATTGTAGTCGGAGTTCGCCACATATACCTTTGTTCCGTCAGGAGTTACTGCAACCCCATGAGGAATACTCCCTACATTTACTGTGGCTGCAACGGAATTGGTTGATGCGTCAATTACAGAAACGTTGTTGCTGCCAGCGTTGGCCACATATACCTTGTTTCCATCCGGAGACACTGCAACTCCAACAGGATAATCTCCAACATTTACCGTTGATATAACAGTTTTAGTTTCAGTGTCAATTACAGAAACACTGTTGCTGCCAGTGTTAGTAGTATACACCATTTGTCCATCCGTGGAAGCTGCAACTCCAACAGGAATATAGCCCACAGGCACGGTGGCTGTAACAGTGTTAGTTGCAGTGTCAATTACAGAAACATTGTTGCTGAATGCGTTTGCAACATACACCTCTGTTCCATCTGGGATGACTGAAACTCCTAGAGGCCATTTACCTACATCCACCGTTGATGTAACCATATTAGTTGCAGTGTCAATTATAGAAACGTTGTCATTGCCTCCGTTCGTCACATATGCCTTTGTTCCATCCGGAATGACTGAAACTCCTAAAGGCCATTTACCTACATTCACAGTTGATATAACAGTGTTAGTTGCATTATCAATTACATCAACATTGTTGCTGAATGCGTTCGCAATATATGCCTTTGTTCCATCCGGAGAGACTAAAACGCCAACCGGGTAGTTTCCTACAGGCACAGTGGCTGTAACTGTGTTTGTGGCTGTGTCAATTACAGAGATATTGTTGCTGCCGGAGTTCGCAATATATGCATATGGTACTGCGCCTGCTATACTCACAATCATTAAAAGAGCCAGCACTGCAATTCCTAAAACTTTTATGAAGGCATGTTTGCTGTTTGTGTTATCATATGTTATTTTTTTCATTTTAATCCCCCAAATACCATTGTTGATGAGAAAAGAGTTTACAGTAGCTGTCTTTTCATTTTGAGCAACTACTTACAAATTCCCCAGCTTGAACAAAAAGAGTATATAAATACAAGAATATAAAAGATTACATATATTAAAAAATAGTGATGCTTCGTATCAGTAAGGCACTGAGAGAAATCTGTTTTCTTCAAGATTAGCAGGGCATGTATTAGCAGGGTATGTAATAGTAAAAGGTTTCTATTGAGAATCTCAAATTAGCTTTTAAAATCTCAAATCTAATTTGATACTCACTTTTTTAAAAGTATCCCCCAAACGAATTCTTATTCTCAACTTTATTTTGCATT
>NZ_LZPK01000026.1:0-9033 GCF_001729375.1 Methanosarcina sp. A14
TAATACTTTAATTAAAATAATTGAAACTAAGTTCACGTGAAACTGTAGATTACAGCAAAATATGTTTTAACTCAGCGAATGTAGGAGTAATTCTAATATGACAGAAGAAAAAGACCAGAATAGACCGAATATAGGGAAAAAGGATCAAAACAGACCGGATGTAGGAAAAGAGGATCAAAGCATGCAGGAAGAACTCAGCGATGATTCACTGGAATCAATGCTTGTAGAACAGTCAAAAAATCAGATCCGTTCGGATTACCGGCGAAGTCTGGGCAATGAATATCGTAGAAGATACATGTAATGAACCTACATGTAATGAATTCAGATTCGAAGTATATGTAATGAATTCAGAGTGGATTTCTCTTTTTCCAGTAAATCATTTTTACAATTTTCATATGTTGTTTTCTTCTCTCTTTTGCTTCAGTTAATCTAAAATTTCACTAGGGTTTCAGTTTAACTTGATCTATAATCTTTAAGGTCTATTGGATTAGTTGATATCTTTTTTCACACCTTTCCAACATCCTTTTTCATAGCTTTAATTCTGGCTCTGGTTTCAACTGCATTCAAATAGTTCTCAATATGTTCACGTAACATCTGTACTTCTTTAGTCTCTGGCATTGAGTACAGAATTGTCTCAAGATAACCGTGTTCTCTGAGAAGGGAAAAAGCTGCAGGAAAACTAATGTCAAAAATCCAGCTCAGACGAAGGAGTTTAATATCATTCAGGTTTTTTACATCTGCAAGCTTTGCCATCCTGTTATTCAGGATATCAGCAACTATATTTTCCGAACATCCGGGCGTATCGGGAATATTGAGTTCAAGGGCTGGATTCCTGAATTCTTCTTCTTTCTCATAATCTTCACTCACAAGCTTCAGGATATCCAGCTTATCGGCGTCCCGGATCAATTTCAAATAAAAAAGGAATTCTCTGGTAGTTTCTGTGCATTTGGGAATTTCCATGCGATTATGATATCCAACAGCTTTCAGGATTATATCTTCCTCTTCCCGAGATAGAATGGAAAGAATCCCGGCATTTTCCAGGATTTTTACGCCAAGCAAGGCATGATCTTCTGATTCTGAGTCTTTGAACGTCCTGTATTTAGTAAACTGTTCAAAGCGGCCCAGATCATGAAATAAAGCTATTGATTCAGCGAGCCTGCAATCTTTCTCCTCTAAATTTTCCGCTTTGGCAAGTAAAAGGATATTTTCACATACTCTTGCTGTATGTTTGATTTTTAGCTCAACGTTTTCTTGGATAAAGACCTCAGGAGAGGAAAATTGGTCTACATAATCCAGAAACCATATTTTGAAAAAGTCCAGGTCTTCCTTCTGCATGCTTTTTCAATAGGAGTTTCAATGTATAATATTTTCGTATATCTACGGAGGCTTTGAGGCTGAATTTAATTGTTAATTTTAGCACTATTATCTCAAAAAAGATTAAAAGGCCTGATAAAAAGGCCTTACTAAAGAAGTTTCAAAAATTCTTTTCTGCACATCCAAGTACGTGCTTCATAAGCATGGCAATTGTAAGAGGGCCTACTCCTCCAGGAACAGGAGTAATGAGGGATGCCTTTTTGATCACGTTTTCGAAGTCTACATCTCCGTATACACCATCTTTTTCCTTGGTAATACCCACGTCAAAGATTACTACTCCTTCCTTTACCATGTCGGCTTTAATAAGGTGTTTGACTCCAGTTGCAACCACCAGAATATCTGCGTCAAGAGTGTGTTTCTTAAGGTCATCTGTAAATACATGACAAACCGAAACTGTTGCATTCCGGTTAAGGAACATTGCTGCCAATGGTTTTCCGACAACATTGCTGTGCCCGACAATAACCACGTTTTTGCCCTTGATAGGCACGTTATATTCTTCAAGAGCCCGGATAACTCCATGTGGAGTACATGGAACAAGCCCTTCATCACCGATCATTAGCTTTCCCATATTGTAAGGGTGAAAGCCATCCGCATCTTTTTCAGGGGCTATGGCTTCCATTGCTTCCTGAGGGAAGAGGTGTTTCGGAAGTGGGAGTTGAAGCAGAATTCCGTGAACATTCTTATCTTTGTTAAGGGTATTGATCAAGGAGATAAGTTCCTCCTGACTGATTTCTGCCGGAAGAAAGTGGTCTTCTGCCCGAATGCCCACACGTTCACAGGCTTTGTGCTTCAGGCGGACATACATTTTGGAAGCAGGGTCGTCGCCAACAAGGACAGTAGCAAGTCCAGGCGTAACTCCCCGGCCACTTACAAGGGCTTCAACTCCAGACTTCACTTCAGCTTCAATTTTCTTTGCAAGAGCTTTCCCATCTATAATTCGTGATTCATACCCTTCATCTAACATTGGTAAAACATCTCACTTCTTTAATTAACAATAAACCGGGAACCTTGAACAGAGTTCTCTGACCTTGTCACTTGTTTCTGACAGAATCTTATCGTTTTCTGAGTTTGTGATTGCGGTCTCAATATAGTCGGCAATTAATTCCATTTCCGTTTCCTTCATACCCCTTGTGGTACAGGCAGGGGTTCCGAGCCTTACGCCGCTTGTGATAAATGGACTGCGAGTCTCAAAAGGCACCGTGTTTTTGTTTGCAATAATTCCGGCTTTGCTCAGGGCGGCTTCTGCATCCTTGCCTGTTATATTCATATTGTTGAGATTGACGAGCATAAGATGATTATCCGTGTCGCCAGAGATCATATCAAAACCTTTCTCTTTCAGGCATTTGCAGAGGGTTTTTGCGTTCTTTACGGTCTGAACCTGATCCTGTTTGAACTTCTCACTCATTGCTTCTTTAAAGGCTACTGCCTTTCCAGCTATAACGTGCATGAGAGGCCCACCCTGAAGGCCGGGGAAAACCGCTTTGTTAATTCCGGTCGCAAGTTCTTCTGTCCTGGAGATAATAATTCCGCCTCTTGGGCCCCGGAGAGTTTTGTGGGTTGTGCTGGTAACAAAGTCCGCATAAGGCACAGGACTCGGGTGCACACCCGCAACTACAAGACCTGCAATGTGAGCAATATCTGCAAGCAGATAGGCTCCGACCTCGTCAGCAATTTCGCGGAACTGCTTGAAATCGATTTCACGAGGATAAGCTGAAGCGCCGCAAACAATCATTTGCGGTTTGTTTTCCTTTGCTTTTTTCATAAGCTCGGAATAGTCCAGCATCTCAGTCTTTTTACTAACTCCGTAAGGCACAATATTAAAGAGTTTCCCGGAAAAACTCACAGGGCTGCCGTGAGAAAGATGCCCACCGTGAGAGAGGTCCATGGACATGATGGTATCTCCAGGATGCAAAACCGAGAAATAGACAGCCATATTAGCTCCAGAACCAGAGTGGGGCTGGACGTTTACGTAATTTGCGTTAAAGATTTTCTTTGCCCTGGCAATTGCGAGATCTTCGGCAATGTCCACGAAATCGCAGCCGCCGTAGTACCGCTTGCCGGAGTATCCTTCGGCATATTTATTGGTCAGAACTGATCCCTGAGCTTCCATAACGGCTTTGCTCGTATAATTTTCAGATGCGATAAGGTTCAGTTTATATTCCTGGCGCTCGGCTTCTTTTTTTATAGCCTCGAACAATTCCGGGTCAATTTTTTCAATATAAGACATTACTGTCACCTGTAATCTATTCCTTTAAAATCTTTCAAAATCAAGAGTTTTTATGGCTTGGATTGATGGGTTGATTAATGTTAACATGTGCATGCATACAGGAGCTACCTTCCAGATTGGATAGTTACTCAAGAGGCTGGCATTCAGCGATAAAACCGCCGAATAATGGGGAGTACTATTAAACAGACTCTATAACCTTCCTGATGGGTTTTTCATTCTGAAGTTTCAAAACTTTCGGTAAAAAGCTCCTGAATATCTTGAAGATAGGAAATTTCGAAACCTGAAAAGTCCTTATGGTCTATGCGGTTCCGTGGAATACCTATAAGTTTGGAATATTTATAACTATCAGGGATTAAAGAAGTTATTAATCGGTAAAATCTATTCCGGTTTTATATGATCTTAAGCGTTTACTCAAGTTCCGGTTACTACGTTTCTACCCTCAATTTTAAGTTTACCCTCGGTAAAGAGCCTGACTGCTTCAGGGTAGATAACGTGTTCCTGCTCTAGAATTCTGGCAGTAAGGGTTTCTTCCGTATCCCCGGTAAGCACAGGCACGCACTTCTGGATGATTATTGGCCCTGAGTCCAGCCCTTCGTCAACAAAATGCACTGTACAACCTGCAACTTTTACCCCGTATTCAAAAGCCTGCTTCTGGGCGTGAAGTCCTTTGAAGGCCGGAAGAAGAGACGGATGGATGTTCATAATCCTGTTCCCGTAAGCCTTAATTATCTCATTTCCTAAAATTCGGAAGTAGCCTGCAAGCAAAAGAAGATCCGTATCGTACTGGTTCAAGACAGTCAGGATAGCTTTATCATATTCGTCCCGATCATACTCGCCCGGGTCAAGGAAAACTGCGTTTATTCCGTGATTTTTGGCACGTTCGAGCGCGTACGCATTTGCTTTATTGGAAATAACCACATTAATTGTAGCATTCTTTATGTAACCCTTATCAATGCTGTCCATAATTGCCTGGAGATTCGAACCCCTTCCAGAAACCAGCACTGCAATTTTTACAGTCATCGAAGCTTTTAGATTGAAACAGTGCTATATTAGGGTTTTGGAACAATCTTTTCGCCGGTTGAACCAAAATCGTTGCGCCGGTTTATCACGCCGATAATGTTAGGGTAAGGGTCTCAAATTCAAATGCTGAACCGTTTTCGCTCAAGCCTTTTTTGAAAAGGCTTGCAGGCAAACAGTTTTTTAAAAAAGGTTTGAGGGGGGCGGGCGGCGGAAACTTGGTTTTTACTTTTCTTCGTGAGTTTCTCTACGTTCCTCTATAAAGGTAAGGAGCTCTTGAGAATCACTTATTTTATCAAGTTCTTTTTTCTCGATCATAACCGTGTTTTCTACGGATTTTATTTTTGAGTGCCCGTTGATGATAAACACGGATTGGGTCTCAGTGACGCAGGAAATACTGCTCATTAAATGAGCCCTTTTGACCACTGTCGTATTGAATTCGCTGACTCCTGTAAGGATAACTGAGGATTCGTCCCGTGATATGGCCTTGAAAGGAGCCTGCGCAGTAGGAAGGACGTCATAGCCAAGCATGGAAATTGTGTTAAGGATCAAATCTTCCGGTAAAAGCGTACAGGGTTTTTCCTGGGTTTTGGTTCTGGATTCTGCTTTCTTTCGGGGCTTCCTGCTCCCGCAGGATTGCAGGATATTTATGGGCTTTGCAAGCTCAACCCCAAAGATATCTTCCAGCTGGAGTACGACATCTATCGACGCGTCCATGCCTTCTTCTTCGTATTTGCTGATAGTTCTCCTTGAAACCCCTACCATGGAGGCAAGAGTTCCAAGAGACATTGACTGACCCATCCTGGCTTTTTTAAGAAGATCTCCTTCTATAGAGACGTATAACCCGCCCGGAGCTGCTGAAACAAGAGGAGGAACATTTTCAATAAAGTAATCGTAAAGAGTCTGTACATTCAGGGCAAGAATATCATAACGCATATACACAACGCTATCTTCAAGCATCTGGTCTCTGGTCTTTGCCCCCACAACAATAGCAGAGCCCCCAAGGTATTCGGCAAGGTACTTCATCTCCCTGGCAGTTTCTTCATTCAGGCCGTCAATATTAAATAAAACCTTGCAAAGTAATAGTGTTTCATCTTTCCGTGCGGCAACATCAAAGCTCCTCGGACGAATATTACAGCGATCGGAGAGTGCAAAACCCGCACGTGCTAATACATCGATAATTTGATGTATGAGAACCTCTTTTGTCATTCCAGTATCAATCTCTGTTTGAACATCTATATATATTTTTCTTTACTTTTGACAATCCTCACAGTAGAAAAAAACGTCGATGAGTAACGAAAACTGTAATTGTCCGAAGCATATCTGGAAAATTAAAAGGCAAAAACTGGAACCGAAAAAATGATTATCGGAATTGATGATACCGACTCAAACGAAGGAATGTGCACAACATATCTGGGGGCTCTGCTGCTGGACGAACTTCAAGCCTACGGAACTGTAGAGACTCGCCCACTCCTTATACGCCTGAATCCGACTATCCCCTACAAAACAAGAGGAAATGCTGCAGTAGCAATGAAACTCAAGACTGACTGCCCTGAAAAAGTAATTGCTCATGTTGTGTCCAGAATAGAGGAATTTGCACGCATTGAATGCGAAAAAACTAACCCCGGCGCGGTTTTTATCCCGGAAAAAGCTTACGAAAAGCTCAAGCCCGTCCTCAGGAATTTTCTGGAGAAAGCCGTAAAGGAAGTGATCGAAATAGAGGAGGCAAAAAGCCTTATCTCAGAATCCGGGGTTCCTTCAAAGGGCTTCAAAAATGGAAGAGGATTGATAGGCGCCCTTGCAGCATGTGGGGCTATGCTTAACCTTGAAGAATGGGATCACACTTTCGAGTACCTGGCATACAGACAAAAGGAAAAATGGGGAACCCCACGCAAGATCGAGAAGGAAAGTTTCTTTGAGGCAGACAGGAACACTTATCCTGATACCTGGGACACCGTGGACCTTAAAAACAGACTTGTTGTCTGTGTACCTCACTCGGCAGATCCCGTGCTTTTCGGGATCAGAGGGAAAAATCCAGCCGTAGTTACAAAAGCTGTATCCCTAATCAGGGCTGAACCCATAGAACGTTTTGCCATATACAGAACAAATCAGGGTACTGATATGCACCTGATTTCCGCAGAAAGTATTGCAGAAATAAGGGATATGCACTCTTACACGCTCGAAGGCACAGTCTCTGCAGTTCCAGAAACTATTCACGGAGGGCACGTTATTTTTCCCATTCAGGATGGAGATGGAAACGAAATTGACTGCGCAGCCTTCGAACCCACAAAGAACTTTCGGCTGCTTATAAGGAAACTCAGGCCCGGAGATAGAATTGTAGTATCTGGAAGTGTAAATTCCAGAACTTTCAACATCGAAAAAATAGAGATAAAAAAGCTCGCTCCTCTTTACAGGGAAGAAAACCCGGTGTGTCCAACCTGCGGAAAACATATGAAATCATCAGGCCAAAACCAGGGTTTTCGCTGTAAAAAATGCGGAACTCAAGCTACCTCAAAAATTCTGTGTGAAACAAACAGAAACCTTACAGAGGGATTATATGAAGTCCCGCCCTGCGCCCGTCGGCATCTTGCAAAACCTCTTGTAAGGGAGCAGAAATCTGATATAGAGATTCACCCTGCCCGCTAAGAAAAATAGGGATAAAAAAATCCCTTTCAATAAATTAGAACCACATATAAACTTATTTTTTATAAATCAATCCGTTTGACCACAAACGCGCACCGTTTGATCACGCCGACAATGACGTTTTCGCTCAAGCCTTTTTTGAAAAGGCTTGCGGACAAACCATTTTACAAAAGGCTTGCGGGCAAGCAATTTTTTAAATAGGGTCACGGGAATCGGACGGGGATTAGGGTAACTTAGTTTGGCGGCACCGGAGGAGCATTTCTTTTATGCTCACTTTTCTCTATACGGTTCATGACCGAATTCAGTTGTTCTGCAGAAATCCCGAGAGTGTTCAGAATAGTTTCAGAATCTTCGTTCTGCTCAAGCTTTTTGAGTACCTCATCTACTTTTAAATACGATATTCCAAGTTCGGCTTCATCGGTTTGGCCTGCCCAGAGACCTGCTGAGGGTTTTTTCGTGATAAGAGAATCAGGAACTCCGAGCCTGCGAGAAAGCTCCCATACCTCGGTTTTGTAAAGTCCGCCTATGGGTTCGAGATCAACGCCTCCATCTCCATATTTCGTAAAGTAGCCAAGCAAGATCTCGGTTTTATTGCCGGTTCCTATGACCATACGATTCATCCGGTTTGCATGGAAGTAAAGGAGAGACATTCTGATTCTTGCTTTCAGGTTGCCCATGGAGAGACGATCTGTAGATTCACTCTCAGGGACTGAAGCCATGAAAGCCGAGATAATTCCTGAAATGTCAATAGTCTGAAACTCAATTCCCAGACAGTCTGCAAGAGTTTTTGCATCTTTGCTGTCTTCAGAAGGGGTAAGGCCGGATTCGGGCATATGGATTCCAAGCACTTTATCTTTCCCCAGAGCTTTTACGGTAAGCGTTGCGGCAAGGGCTGAGTCTATTCCCCCACTAATGCCTACAACAGCTCCGTCTACACCTGCTTTACGGGTTTCATTCCGGATAAAATCAATAATCCTGTTCTGCGCGATTTCAAGGTTCATGCTGTCAATTCCTTGGTACTCATCAGGCATATAATTTTAATGGCCTTAAGATCCTGAGAATTCAAGATCCTGAGGTAGTAGATTTGAAAGACATCAGGTTTAAATCCCTATTCAGATTTAAATGACTATTTTGACGATTAAACAATTTTATACACAGAAGTTCCAGATATATAAAACCTCAGAGGAAAAATGGAGTTATGGTAAACTTATTTAATAAATGGAAGGTATAGGAGTAATATATGCCTGGTAATATAATATAAATAACTGATAATCAAATGTACGTCTAACCAATAACTGATTATCAAAAGTACTTCTAACCAGTAGCTGGTTATCAAATGTACGTCTAGCCAATAACTAATTATCAAATGAGCCTCTAACCGACAAATTATTATTCGGATAGGGTTACAGGCTATAAAGGGGGTTTCTCTGGATAGGAAGACTGGACCGAAAATTCAAGGCATGAAAGTTCCATTACAAACACTCCGGGGTGAAAATCTACCTTATCAAAGGCATTGAAATAAAAAGACGTCTAATATACAAAACGGGTAGCTCCATAATGTGCAGTCCAGAGAAATTGGAAAACCCGGTGTCCATTTATTTTATACGATCATTAAACTAAAAGTTATTTAGGAGTTACGCAGTTGGCTCCTAGCATATTGTTTTTTCCAAACTTTCAAATATTTGAATTAATTTAACGTGTATTGGGGATTCCTTAAGTATTCTGTCACTGCCACTCTTCTAATTTTCATTGCACTTTCAAACCAGGATATT
>NZ_LZPK01000027.1:0-43952 GCF_001729375.1 Methanosarcina sp. A14
ATTATTTCACAATACCAAAACAGAATTGAAACTTGCTTAACGTTTAACTTTTTGCGCCGTTTGCTGTTGTATCGTGTATATTGAACTTTCAAATGGTTTTGAATTTGCGAAATTATTTCAGGATATAACATAGGACTTACGTAGTTGAACTGAAGAATCAGCAGTATTAAACCGTTAAATGTCTAAAGCATGACTTTAATCCACAATCTTTGACGTAATTGATTTTGGTCCTCAAGTGCGTAAGTCCTATAACAGATATCATGCCGGATTAAATCCATAGAAACTTGTATCTTTTTTCGTCAGTACCTATTAATTATCTTGAACAGGCATCATCCCTCATTAGAAATCTTTATTCAACAAATATCCTGTTTGAAATGGTATCTCAATAGATCAATATTATAATCAAAAAGCTGTCTTGTAATCAAAAAGCTGTCATCTTCTTTTGCTCAGTTCTACAAGTCTTACACTAAAGAACTTCCAGGGGTTATAACAAGATTTGAGATGTGGAATCTTCATTTATATGGAGAGGGTCATGAGTTTTATATATAAAAAAGTAATACTCAAGACCATATTTCATTGAACCGCTATTTACTGTTAGGCTTATTGACCACATATAGAGACGAAAGCAATATGAAAACAGTAATATATAAAAATCAAGGTTTTAAAAAGAATCAGTTTCCTTTTTTCTTATGGGTAGAAAAGATCACGATTTATCATCCTAGGGCTTAACGCGTGAAACTTTTATTTCAAATTTTATCTTTGTGCAAATTTCTGGAACAAAAAGGTGAATATTATGTTTTCCAAGTCAGAGTTCAGAGAAGTAGTAAAGTCTATGGGTCTTGTTTTTGGAGATATTGGGACAAGCCCCATTTATACTTTGACCGTTATTTTCCTTCTAACAAGACCTACACACACTCACATCATAGGAGTTTTATCGTTAATTATCTGGACACTTATCGTACTTGTGACTATGGAATACGCCTGGCTTGCAATGAGTCTGGGTAAAAAAGGGGAAGGAGGTACAATAGTCTTAAAAGAAATACTCGTTCCTCTGCTCAAGTCAAGTAGGAATGTAGCTCTGGTCACATTGTTAGCTTATATAGGAACATCTTTCCTCATGGGAGATGGAGTAATTACCCCTGCAATAAGTATTCTGAGCGCAGTCGAGGGTTTGCGAATCATTCCTCAGTTCGAAAACATAGGTCAGGGAACTATTATACTTATTTCTGCCGTAATTGCAATAGCACTTTTTTCAGTTCAGAGCAAAGGAATAGAAAAAATTACATGGGTTTTTGGACCTATAATGGTTCTATGGTTTGCAGCTATCGGATTTTCAGGTGTCGCCTCTATTTTCTATACACCAGAAGTACTTAAAGCCATCAATCCTTATTATGCTATCAGGTTCCTTCTGGATAACGGGATTATAGGATTTTTTGTACTATCCGAAGTCATCCTGTGCGCTACAGGAGGTGAAGCATTATATGCTGATATGGGACACCTGGGAAGAGAGCCTATCTTAAAAGCCTGGAGATTCGTATTTGTAGCATTGGTTTTAAATTATCTCGGGCAGGGTGCATTTCTTATCCGAAACCCGGGTTCGACAAATTTTTTGTATCAGATGATAAACCAGCAGGCAAACATTTTTTATATTCCGTTCCTCCTCCTGAGCATCGTAGCTACAATTATCGCTTCTCAGGCTATGATAAGTAGCATGTTCTCTATAGTATATCAGGGAATAACAACCCGGATAATTCCAATGCTGAAGATTGATTACACCTCCGGGGTATTTAAGTCCCAAATCTACATAAGTACCGTAAACTGGTTACTCCTCGTTGCTGTATTATTTATGATGCTTATATTCAGAGAATCGAACAGACTTGCAGCTGCATACGGCCTGGCAGTTACAGGAACCATGTCTATTACGGGCATAATGATGACTTCGATATTTTATCACAGAAAAAACATAACCAAAGCTATTATTTCGCTATTTATAACGTTTATTGATGTAGTGTTCCTTCTCTCAAATAGCTATAAAATCCCTCACGGAGGTTACTGGTCAGTCATCATAGCACTTTTCATCCTCTCTCTTATACTTATATACACGTCGGGACAAAAGAAGCTGTATAAGTTGATGAAGCTAATGAAGTCCAAAGATTTTCTTGAAAAATACAGGCAGGTCTATGCTACTCAAAATAAAATTATGGGGACTGCCCTCTTCTTTACACGCGACATTGAAAGAATTCCCCAGTATATTTCCCATGTAATGTTTAAAAACAACATCATTTACGAAAACAACATTTTTATTTCCATTATCAAGTCAGACAGTCCTTTCGGAATAGAAACCTCGTTCACAAAAGAACCGGCAAAAGGGTTAAAAATTTTGGAGATACGAGCAGGATATATGGAGATTGTTGATGTTGAAAAGATCCTTAAAGACCAGGGCATTGGTGAAAAAACCATCTTCTACGGAGTAGAAGATATCTTTACCAATAATATAATCTGGAGAATCTTTTCCATAATTAAAAAAGTATCGCCTTCCTTTGTCCAGTTTTACAAGCTCCCTACTGATGAACTGCATGGGGTTATGACAAGGTTCGAAATGTAAAAAAGGATTAAAAACTGACATATACATTTCTGGCCTTCAACCTGGATTTAAGACGAAAATACATCCGCATGAAATTAGGGTAGTGATCAGAAACCTTAGTTTCATGATTCTCTTTTTTTCTCGTGATCACACATTGCATTGCAGCAACTGAAGATAGATCCTTGTCTATTATAAGGCCGGAAGCCGAAGTGTCAATACGAGCAAACTTTTGGTAAACGCAGGCTACACAAACGTCAATAATATAGAGGGTGGGAATCATCCTAGATAGACGCAGGATATCTGGTTGTAAGCAGTTTTGTGAAGGAGTTTGAATGTGCAAGATAACTCAACCAAAAATGCTCATAACAAAAGTCAACACCAAACTCGGTTGCCTTAAAAAAGAGAAGAGTCTTAAAGTTATAGAAAAAGTCGACTATTTACGGTTTTTATCGAGAAAATAGAAGTTAACGCAGGCTGAATTTTGGAGAGCAAAATGACCTGCTCCATGAATCCACAAGCCATCTTAAAGGCCTCATATGATTCGTGGCTTATGCAGTTGCCTGTGGAACAGGCAACTTTTGATTTTTGTACACTCAGAATTATAAAACTGTTCTCATAAGTAATTTTATAAGTTCTGTTTGGCATATTTTCATATGCTTATAATATTTTTATATAGGTTGCATATTTTTACATACGTTGCATATTTTTACATACGTTGCATATTTTTACATACGTTGCATATTTTTACATACGTTGCATATTTTTATATTAACGTCTTTTTAAGATAAATGCCGCTACTAATACGAATACCAGGCTCGTCAGTCTAAATCCAGGTAAGGATTCTTCTACAGGATACGATTTTGTTTCGACCTTTATAGGTAGATTAAGCGTATAATCTTCGGCATTTTCAGTATCTTCCCCAAAATAATAAACCACCCTTCCCTCAACATTAAAGTCTCCAGGCTGGTTGGTTTCAATCCTTACTTCAATGTCCCTGCCCTGTCCGGGTTCAAGCTCGTAGGTTGTCGTATACTGTCCTGCACCAGACTGGACAAACTC
This sequence comes from Methanosarcina sp. A14, assembly GCF_001729375.1. NCBI lineage: Archaea > Methanobacteriati > Methanobacteriota > Methanomicrobia > Methanosarcinales > Methanosarcinaceae > Methanosarcina > Methanosarcina sp. A14. Next base: position 3,644 of record NZ_LZPK01000027.1, read on the forward strand.
CGAGGAAGAGACGCTCATTCCTGAAGGTGGAATTATTATGACCTGGACGTGCATGACAGGTTTTGTGATAAGATTAACGGCTGAAAGCTTGAGCAGAATGTCTTCTCCAGAAACAACCCTAGTCTTTTCACCGTGAAGATTGACACTTGCAGAGGGCGGTGCAGCAGATTTTGAATTTTCAGTTGATCCTGAACTTTCCAAAGCCTCTTTTTTTACAGGTTCGTGTTGTACATATGTGTTATTCTCTACTATAGTGTACTCTGAATGTTCGATATGATACGAATTTCCTGTGCGATGCGAAGAATCGTTCTCTATATCCTCTGCGACTCCTATATCTCCTGAAGTTTGATTTTCAGTACCTTCGGTTCCGACATCCTCATCCACTGAAGACTGATTTTCCGGGTTATCGGAGGACACGGTTTCGTTATTTTCCGAGTAATTTGTTTCGGTTGCCTCGATTGATTTCACTCTTGTATCTTTTGAAGAATTTGTTTCGGTTTCATCATCAGGTTCTATTTCCGTATTTTCCGAGAGATTTGTTTCGGTCTCTTCATCAGATGTTATCTCCGTATTTTTAGTGGGCTGAGTTCCTTCGCTTTCGGACTCATTATTTTCTGAGCTTTGCATGTCTGCATTTTCAGAGGATTTTAACTGCTCATCGGAGTCTTGAACCTCCTCTAAAGACTGCTTTTCTTCTGAAACCTCTGTTTTATTCTCGTAAGAATTTGCCGAAATATCAGATGACGCACATACACATGAAATGTTACTTACCAGGAAACAACCAATCAAGAGATAAACTATTAGAGTTTTTAAAATAGCCCTCTCAGACATTCTATCACCTTTTTTGGGCTTGCCGTCTGTAAATATCCGGTATAAGCTTAAATGAAAGGTTTCTCTGGATTACGGATGCCTTTCTTAACTACAAAAATTTAAAAAAGGAAAAATGTATGTATTTTCCCCGCAATCGCGTTTAAACGCTTTTTTAACCTGATTTTACTTCCTTTTAATAGCATAAACTCCTAAAAGGCCTATAGCTGCAATTAATATTCCAAATCCGGGAGCGCTAAATGAACCCTGTCCTTCAGCTTTTACTCCTCCAGTCTCTTTGGTTTCGGTATCTCCATTATCATCAGAACTGGGAGCTTCTTCGGGATTTTCGGAAGCTTCATTGACTTCAAAGGGATGGCTGAGTGAAATAGGGTTGTAACTGTCTTTATTGTCTCCAGGCCAGTAGAGACCACTGAAATGTACCGTATAGGAGCCTACTTTATCTCCTTTGAGATCAATAGAAATTGTTCGAGCGCTTCCTGGGGGCACTGAAAATGTTCCGTAAGCTGTACCTGCTGCACCGGTCTGAGCAAAATCCTGTCCATATACATGAATTCCAGAGGGTACGCTAATCCTTGCATCCACATTCAGAGTCACATCATTGAGGGATGGATTATCAACATAGAGTTCAACAAGGCCATCTTCGTCTTTGGTTATGACATCATTAACCGGCCTCAATACAACAGTCGGTCCCACCCTGAACTTCTGTTCAGCCACAGGAGTTTCTGCCGCAGGTTCATTCTGGTTTATGGACTCATTCTGGCTTATGTTGCATGTCTGATTTTGTGATGCGGATTGATTAGTAGATTTATTGACACATTCGTTGGTCTTTAAAACCTTTGATGCCGTTTCATTTACTACTGGGTTATCGGCTGCACCGGCAACAGTAATTGAGAGTACAGCCCCAAAAATAAAAATCGACATAAATAGCATGAGCAAATATTTTTTCAATTTTGATACCTCCTTTCAGGGGTATTAAATTACCTGTACAATAGCTTTTTGAAATAATTTTTTTTAAAATTCTCATTGTTGATTTTTACAGAGAAAAGTTTACTTTAAATCAATATTTTCCAGCACGTAATGAGCATCTTTGTTTAATTTATTTTCGGATTTTTTTGAGAATATCCTAAATATCCCATGCACATTTCACAGTAATGGCAGATGATAAATGTGATTTAATGTGACAGTATTTTAAGTATGTACCTTTTCCCAAGAGATTTACAGTTTTGTAGTCATTTTTTTCTGCAGTATTTGTACACCTGGCTCCCTGCGTTTCTGTGAATATTTATCTCATACACAGATGCAAACATTCAAATAAAATTTAGTTAAAATTTCAAACCACAAATTATATCTATATAAAATAATGTGATTGATTAATCAAAATTTTATGACTGAAGCATATAAATTGAAAACCGAATGACTTGATCCTGGCTTTATATGCCGTTCCTGGTGATAAACGATTCCTACGTTATCATGTCTTCAGGTCTTGGTTTTTAGCCTTATGGACTTGCTTTTTACTGTTTTACGCTACCACAATTTGAAGTCAAAACTGAAAATTAGCCCGCCTGGCTTTACAAAAATATGGATTCTCGAGTCTAGAACCTAACTCGGGAATCTTACAAAGGTGAGAAGATGAAGACCCAAGTAGCACCATTAACGATCAACACTGAAAATAAAACCGAGACCCTATTTACTCAATCAGATAAACTGGGGGTTTTTTTCCATAATCCTGCTTTGTTCCAAGTACCGGGTATGTACTCTCCCTTAGTGAAAAGCAATAGGGTTGGCCTTGTTTGCGGCGATGTGGCAGAGTATAAGCTTAAGATAAAGGTTGGATCCAAAGAATATGACTACATTGTACTCACCAACTATGTAAAAGAAAAGAGCGTCTGGAGCACAGCTCAAAATAAAAATTTAATAATCCTGCCCGGGCAGGCTTTGACTGAAAGTTTCTATTCCGATATGGCAATATACTATGCTCAGCTAGGATACAGTACATATATTCTGGATCGAAGAGAGACAAATGTTCCGGTAAATGAGACCGATTTCAGTTACATGAAAAACTGGACCATTGACAATTACCTGAATGATACATACAACGGCATCGCTGTGTCGAAAATTCATACAGCTTTCCTGAGTGATAAAGCGGCAGAGGAGATCGAAGTTACGGCAATTGGCCACAGTCATGGAGCTTTGATCCTTACCGCTTACGGAGCTAGCAAATACCAAAACCTTGTTTTAGGTTCGGTTAGCAGAATGGTACCTGTTGATATCATTATTAAGTACGAGCCTAAACATTCGGAGTTAATAAGAGCTCAGGCACAGGAATTTGATACTATCTCCAGATGTTTGGAAAACAGGGTCTATAACGGCAGCAATATGGCTTTCATGATGCAGATAGCCAGTATGGCTTTAACCGATCCTGACCGAGAATCTGTTTTTCAACCTGACCTTACAAACATACAATTTTTCCGGCTTATAGCTACTCAGACTCATACATTCAATGCATATCCCTATACTCCGAATTATCACTACTGGAGCGGAGATCTGGACGGCCTTTACTATGTTGATGAAAACAGGTTACTTAACTTGACCTTAACCGGAGGGGCTGTTCCTTACGCACCTAAGCATCTGGATCTTTATATGGCCGGACTGATGGGAAATGTGAAAGGCTATAAGATTGACTTTTCAAGAATAAGCTCACCTGTTCTTTATATAGGGCTTGGGGGAGGTTTCAGTGACTACGGTTCCTGGTGGTACAAAAACGAAGTCGGAAAAATAAATGATAAGGTTACTTCCATAAGCTGGAAGAACCAGGGTCACGGTAGCATAGCCCTTGATTATAATTCTCGTGATTTATGGGTAATTATACACAACTGGATAATGAGTAATTAGTTCTGAAAAATAAGAAACATTAGTTCTGAAAAATAAAAACCTGGAAGGAAAAAATCTGGAAAAAATATTCAATGTCTTAATAGCTTACCGACTCAAAACTAGCAGGGTTTATAAAAAAATTAGATATAAATGAAATTAAGGGTATTGGTAAAAGAGGGGAAAAGAGGGAGATAAAATTAATGGAGAACATGTTCAGATTTGCGGATGAACTTGGGCCATTTAAGATCATCCATGTTTACGAACCGTCTGCTGACCTGAAAGCGGTTCTTGTCGTGGACAATATAGCACGAGGGCCTGCTATTGGAGGGGTCAGGATGGCCCCGGATATAAGTACTGAAGAATGTTTCAGGCTGGCAAGAACCATGACCCTTAAGAATGCGGCTGCAGATCTTCCTCATGGGGGCGGTAAGGTTGTCATCTACGGGGATCCGCGAATGCCGCAGGAAAAGAAAAGCCAGATGCTTAGAGCACTTGCCAGTGCCCTCAGGTATGAGGAAGAATATATCTTCGCCCCTGACATGGGAACAGACGAAATCTGCATGGCCTGCATAAAAGATGAGATCGGAAGGGTGGTAGGCCTTCCCTGCGAGGTTGGAGGAATTCCTCTGGATGAAGTAGGAGCCACAGGTTGGGGGCTTGCGCAGGCTACCGAAGTGGCATTGCAGTACTGTGACTTCGAGCTGAAGGATGCCCGCGTGGTTGTTCAGGGCTTCGGAGCAGTTGGGAGACATGCTGCTCGCTTCCTTACACAGAGAGGAGCGATTATCGTAGGAGCCGCTGACTCCAGAGGTACGGTTTATGATCCCTATGGTCTTGATGTGGATACCCTGATCATGCTTAAGAAAGAAGGAAAAAGTGTGATTGAATACCCTGGAGGAAAAAAGCTTGACAGTAATGCCGTTATTGCCATTCCCTGCGATATCTGGATTCCAGCAGCCCGTCCGGACGTGATCAACGAGAATAATGTTCATCTTTTGGACGCTAAACTGATTATTGAGGGAGCAAACATTCCGATCACAGGAAAAGCTGAAAAAATCCTCTACGAGGCAGGTATTCTCTACATCCCGGATTTTATCGCAAACGCAGGCGGCGTGATCTGTGCTGCTGCAGAGTATCAGGGAGCCACACAGTACGCAGCTTTCGGGTCAATTGAAGAAAAAGTTAGAAAAAACACGGCTCAGATACTGGAAACTGCAAAAAAGAAAGGAATCCTCCCAAGGGAAGCTGCAGTCCAGCTTGCCGTAAAACGAGTTAAGCAAGCTATGGCGTACAGGCGCTGGTCGATCTTTTCTTCGGCGCCGGGCTTTGTGTAACCTGCCGGATTTGTGTAAGCTTTATGTGAGATTCCAATTTATCACTCCTTACTTTTTAAGTTAGTTAGTTAGGGTTTCTGAACTCCAGGTTATTCAGGATTTCTGAACCTCAGATCAATTTTCAGTTTATTTTCCCTCCGCACAGTACCACTGCCGCCCTGACCGCGCTCTCCGGGGTAAAAAAGACCGGCATTCCAATAGCTATAAAAGCCGAAGCCATTTCCCTGCTGAATCTTCCACCCGGTGAACATATTAGGACTGGTTTTGCACAATTACTGGCAAAAGCTCTGATTTTTTCCGCGACCCCTTTGGAAAGAAGAGGCGGACCCCATAGCAGGCTCACTATTGCAAGGTCATATTCTTCACCAAAAGCTTCCTGTAGAGCATCAACGTAGTGTTCGTCCTTTACGCTGCCTGTCAGATCAACAGGATTTCTTACGGAAGCAAAAGTAGGGAGTTTCTTCCTCAGTTTGCTAACAGCTTCTATGGAAATATCAGGAACCCTGAGCCCAGCCTCTTCACAGGCATCAGCGATGGAAATTCCAATCCCTCCTCCGTCAGTTATTATGAGGACCCTTTTCCCTTTTACCAGCGGATACCTGTTCAGGACTTTGCAGGCGTCTTTTAATGCTTCATAGCTCTCAACTTCTATTATACCTGCTTTTCTGAAAGCGGCTTCATAAGCCTCATATCTCCCGCTGACAGCCCCTGTATGAGAACTCGCGGCTTTTGCGCCTGGCTCCCGTTTTCCGACTTTGAGAGCCACTACCGGCTTCTTTTGCACACATCTGGAAGCAGCAGCAAGGAACCTGCGTCCGTTTTCAACATCCTCAATATAAAGAGCAACGGCTTTTGTTGCTTCGTCTCCTGCCAGGAATTCAAGGCAGTCACTTTCGTCCACATCCACTTTATTTCCATAACTTACTACCCGTGCAACCCCTGCTCCCTCGTTTGCCATTTCGTCCATAATCATAGCGGCAAAAGAGCCACTCTGAGTAAGTACCGAAACCCCACCTTTTGAAGGTCTTTCGACCTTATCGCTGCTTATAAAAAATGTATCCACTTTTGAAGCTGTATCGTAGATCCCAAGGCAATTCGGCCCCATAGCCCGGATCTTTTTAGTTTTTAAAATCTCTTTCAGGCGGACTTCCATTTCCTTTTCTTCAGGTCCAATTTCCCTAAAACCTGAACTGACAATTATTGCTCCTTTTATATTTTCCACAGGGCCATTGAGGATTTCAAGGACAGTAGAAGCTGGAACTGCAAAAATTGCAATGTCTATTTTGTCCTTTATCTCGTTCGAAGCCGGATAACATTTAAGCCCCCTGATTTCCTGGTAACCCGGATTTATGGGATATATATTTCCCTGAAACCCCATTTTCAGGAGGTTTTCCAGGATTGTGCAGGAAAGTTTTTCAGGGTTTGGTGAGGCCCCTATCAGAGCTATGCTTTCAGGCTTGAAGAAAAAGTCAATTTGTTCTTCAGTGGTCATTAATGGCCTTCCGAATTATATTCAGATTATATTCAGATTATATTCAGATTATATTTTAGAGCTTAAATATTTACACATAACAAACTCCGATTTTATAAAACAGAAAAGAAGCAAAATCTGGAAAAATTTGATTGGATAAAGAGAAGCTCATTACAAAACCTTTAAAGGACATTTAAAGGACATTTAGAGGACATTTAACTGCTACAAGCATAGATAAACTGGACGAGTGGAGGTCCCACTGCCTTTGTCAATGCCCTTGTTTTTTCTCGCATATTTACGTTTTAGGATTCTCGTTACTTAGTTACGGTTTAGTGCTCACAGTACATGCAAATAGCCTTTTCGCATTCTTCATTCTGGAATTTCCACTTCAGCCCCCAGCGTTTAATTTCCTGTATTATTTTCACGAAATCCATTCCGCTTTCGGTCAGGTAATACTCAGATTTAGGAGGATTTGTGGAATGATCAACCTTCTTTTCAATCATGCCTTCAGTTTCCAGCTCTGTCAGTCTTTCAGAGAGAATTTTGGGTGTTATGTAGCCGAGTTTCCTTTTGAGCTCATTAAAGCGCTTTTCCCTTTTTTCCCCCTTGTACAGCTCCAGAAGGATATGAATTGTCCATCTTTTCCCTATGATATTCATGGTCTTGTAGACTGTGCAGTCTTTCATAGTATAAACATAGAAACTGTCAAATATATAAATTAATATCTCTAATATACTAGTATTAAAAGAATATTAGTATATAACATATTTTATAAAACAAAATTGTATTAATTTCCTGTAAAAGTTTTCCTGTATCTGGCAAAACATAAAAGTGGATCTATACTCAAGAGACGGAACTCGAGAGTGGGATGCGGGCTATATTGTCAGAACTGCCGGAAAATTAACCCGATCGGAAATTTGCAAAGTATGGAGAGTGTGATAACCATGAAAGACAACTTACCGGAAAAAGGTGCAATCGTTCAGAGAGACCGTGAAACCTATGCAATCGCCCCTCATATCCCAGGAGGAATTGCGGACCCTAACACCCTCAGGAAGATAGCCGACGTTGCAGAAAAATATGGAGCTGCTGCCCTTAAGATGACTTCTGCCCAGAGGATTGCAATCGTGGGTCTAAAGGAGGAAGACCTTGATAATGCATGGGCTGATCTGGACATGAAACCCGGCGCAGCTGTAGGGCTTTGCGTAAGAAGTGTAAAGTTCTGTCCCGGGACTACTTTCTGCAAGCAAGGAAAACAGGATGCTGTAGGTCTAGGTCTTAAACTGGATGAAAAATACCACGGAATGTCGATGCCTTCCAAGTTCAAGATGGCAGTTTCCGGTTGTCCGAACTCTTGCTCTGAGCCTGCAATTAAGGACATAGGGGTAATGGGTACTGCTAAAGGATATACCCTGATGGTAGGAGGTGCTGCAGCTGCAAGTCCAAGACTTGCCGAGGTTGTTGCAAAAAACCTGTCAGAAGAGGAAGTTCTTGACACAATCGATAGAATTGTTACTTTCTATAAAAGCTCTGGCACGAAAAAGAGGCTTGGAAAGTTCATTGAAGGCATGGGACTTGAGAGTTTTAAATCCCAGGTAGGCCTGTAAAACCAGATAAGTTTGCATGTGTCATTTACAGCTCTTAAATTGCTTTATTCAGCATTGAGTGCTTTCGGATCTGTTCCCATTCAAAATGTTTCCCCTGTAAACTCTTAACCAAATCTTAAACCAAGACAAATCCAGAGTTTCAGGGATTGAAATTCATAACACTTTTCAAAGTAGTGGGAAAACTTATACCGACCAGGCATATATGGGACGGATATCATAATAACATATACTATAATAACATATACTATAGATGGATATCAGAATGGCATACATGATAGACGGATTTAGAATAATATATACTATAGACGGATATCAGAATGACATACATGATAAACGGATTCAGAGTAACATATATAATATAAAGCGTAATCAAAAACATCCGAACGATTCTCATAAACCTGGTCGGTATAATACTAAGGCACGGTGTTAAGGCATAATGCTAGGTCAAAGCATAATGCCGAAAAATAAAAAAATATGGTCAAAAGGGGAGAATTAATGAAAGTTACCGAGATGAAATCCTCACCTGAAAAACCGAACCCTCACAATGTGAGTGTCCGGATGCTCTACAATACCGAACACGCCCAGGCGGTACATATAGAGCTTAAGCCAGGGGAAGCTTTAAAAAAGCATATGACTCCCACAGATGTCTTTTTCTACATTCTTGAAGGAAAAGGTATTGTTGAAATTGGCGATGAACAACAGGAAGTTAGCCGGGATATGCTGATTGAGAGCCCTGCAAGAATTCCCCATCGTCTTCTGAATCCGGGAGATGGGATTTTCAGGGTACTGGTCGTAAAGGCACCAAGACAAACCGAAGCTACACGTATGCTCTAAATGTAAAGCAAATGTAAGAACGGCTGTCGAAATGGTTCAAAGCGAGGCATAAATGGAAGAAAACGCAAAACCTACAAAAATAGCGGTTGTGCGCTGTGAAATTGTCTCGGAAACCTGTCCGGGAGTAGGCTGCTTTAAAGCTTTCAACGAAAGAAAGTCACACTTTGAGGCCTACAATGAAAACACTCAGATGATAGCCTTTTTCACGTGTGGAGGCTGTTCGGGCAGAAGAGTGTACCGTCTGGTAAATACCCTCAAAAAGTATGGCCTTGATGCTGTACACCTCAGCTCCTGTATGCTTATGGAAGACACTTATTCTAAGTGCCCTAACCTTGATAATATAAAAAAGACGATTCAGGATGCAGGAATAAAGATTGTGGAAGGTACTCATCACTGAAGATAAGTTACTATTGAAGATAGTTAACTATTGAAAATAACTTACTATTGAAGACAATTCACTATTGAAGACAATTCACTATAAAAGATAAGTTACTATTGAAGATAGTTCACTATTGAAGATAGTTCACTATTGAAAATAACTTACTATTGAAGATAAGTTACTATTGAAGACAAATCACTAGTGAAGACAAATCACCACCAAAGACAACTTTTGATAAAAAGATTTATAGGCAAGAAGTACGTCAAAAGTCGAGCAGATAAACGCGCAAATGAGGGAAATCGGTCTAGAGGGAAATATGTTTACAGAAGAAAACAAGGCAATAGTTCGCCGATTTTTTGAAAAAGGCCCTTCTAAAGGAAATATAAGTGCTGCTGACGAGTTACTATCACCTGACTTTGCTATACATATTCCTTTTCTTTCTTCTACGGGAGTCGAGGGAATAAATGAACTAATCACTGCATGTAGGGCAGCCTTAGAACACCTAAATGTTACAGTTGAGGATATGATTGCAAAGGATAATGCCGTTACTGCGCGTTTTACAGATCGCAGTGTACCAGAGGTAGTTTCATGGGATTCCCGGCTACAGACAAGCTGATAACCATGAATGGAATAGAGATTTTCCGTATTAAGGACGGTAAGACTCATGAGTTGTGGAGTGAAGCTAATCTTCTTGGTCTGACGCAATAGCTAGGGATTGTTTCCGCACCTGGAAACGAGAGTTAAACTTTATCAGGTGCACGGTATCGTTTTTATGTTTCTTGCATTTAAAATTCTATGATAAAAATTGTATTAAAATTCTATGATGAAAATATAACTTATGAATAAACTAGGGTAATAAAATGAGCCATGATATAACTCGAGACAGGAATATTGAAGAAGATGAAAATTACGAAGGTGCGGACCTTGAGCTTCGTGACATTCCCCTTCCAAACACGGACAATATTCTGTATTCGATATTAAATTCCTTAAACCATAATATTGCAAACTTTTATGCTTACACGAAGTTCAAAGACTATATATCTGAAAAGACCCTGGATATGGAACTGCTCCAGAGAAGCATGAGCATCCACAGGGATTTTTCAGCTCTGTTCCTGCACACAAAAGAAGAGCTGGTACTTGTTTATCCTGATTTTCTGGAAAAAGCTGAAAAGCTGTTGTTCAAAGGAGATACAGGCACGGACTTTATAAATTATACTCGCAAACTGTGCAAATTAATAGGCGACTATAAGAAAATACTGTACAGAGAAGGATATTTGCCGGACCTTTGAATGTAACTCTTGCTCAACGCCATCTTATTCTGAAATTTCACTGCGTTGGGCAATTAAAATATATTTTTAGTTTGAATATATTGAGGGGAGTTGGTTAAATGGTAAAACGAATGATAGTAAAAATTGACGAAAAGAAATGCACAGGCCACGGAAAATATGTTGCATTCTGTGCCGAAGGTGCTATTAAAATCATTAACTGAAAAGCAAAGGTCGTATCCGAGGAAAACTCTGTGACGGTATGGGGATTCTGTCTTGGCATCTTGTCCCGAAGGCGCAATCTCAGTCGAAGAAAGACATACCGTCGAATTGAACCGGGAAAGAGCAGAAACTCAACCCAGGAAAAAAGGTATCTTCATCCACTGCTTCACCTGCGGGGCAGGCGAAGACACCAGCTATCTCCTCCCACTCAAGCACAACATGCAGTATGAGTATGTACCGCTGCTTTCCTAAACTGATTCAAGGCTAATCCAGTTCAATTAATCCAGTTCAATTTTAGAATCAAGCCCCCTTCTATGGAACTCCTCATGTTTTTCTGGACCTATTATTTCAGTTTCTGCAGCTTCAAAGGACTCCAGCAAATATTTCTGGTTAGCCTGTGAGAGGCAGGCATCTGCTATCGGGTACAGGATTCATTTTCCGGATTTGGAAGTTATTTTTCAAAAAACTTTTAAGATATCAGGAATTGAATTCTGTATGCAAAAGAAAAGGCTTCTTCAAGACATAGGGCTGAGTGCTTATGAAGCAGCTACATATCTTTCTCTCTTGAAACTCGGGATCTCCGGAGCAAATCACATCGGCAGGGACGCTGATGTACCCTATGGAAAGATATATACCGTTCTTGAATCGCTGGCAGGAAAAGGTTTTGTAGAAGTCCAGACTTCAAGACCTAAAAAGTTCAGGGCAGTTGATCCTGAAATAGCATTAGATCTCTTTTTTGAAAAGCGAAAATCCGAGTTTGAAAAAGAAATAAAGGTCTTAAAGGGCTTTGTTCAAGAAGCAAAACAAGTTCTGAAAACTATGCCGGTTCAGAAACGAAAAGACGAGGTTTTCTGGACGACTGCTATAACCGAGTCCGAAATCAGGAAGTTTGCCGTTTCCATCTATGGAGAAGTAAAAAAGTCTATAGATATAATTCCTCCTGCCTTTGGAATGCCTATCATTTCTAGCCTGCTGCCTGAGATATCAAAAGCTATTGACCGCGGGGTTAAAATCAAGCTGCTGGGATCTCATCGTTTTACAGCTCTTTCTTCTATGCTTTCACTGCTGGGAGAAGATAGTTTCGGTAAATTCAAAAAAGGCATAGAAATAAGGCTTGTTCAGAACTTTAATTCCTGTTTCGGTATTGTTGATGACAGTATTGTGGTGCTATTTCAGCTCCATCCCCTGGACAATGACCGCGTCCTTTCGGTTGTGAAAATCTGGGATGCGGGGCTTGCAAAAAATCTGGGTAAGGAATTCGAACTCCTCTGGAATGAGGGAGAAGAGTTTGATCTTGAAAAAGCTGCTGAAAGGTAAGTTTTCCGTCGTCAAGGACCAAAATATCTTCACCGATCTGAAGTGAAAAATCAACCACGGAAATCGCGGAAAACACAGAATAAAGGAAATTGGTAAAGGAAATGACAAAGGAAATTGGTAAAGGAAATGACAAAGGAAATTGGTAAAGGAAATGACAAAGGAAATTGGTAAAGGAAATGACAAAGGAAATTGAGGCACAATTCTTCCATACTTTCCGTGTCTTCCATGGTTATAAAGTAAGTGCTTAAGTTAGAGACTACGAATTCTCAGGAATAGATAAATAACATATATACAGATAATATTATACGAATATACAAATAATCAGTTGAATTATAGTGGGGGTTAACAGCCATGGGAGAACATGGGGAAGGAAGTCATGAAAGACATCACGAAGAGCACGGAGAGTTTGAACACGAAGAGTTACTGAAAAGTATGAGCGAGAAGCTGGGTTTTACCCCGCACATTCTTGAGATCCTTGGAGAACTTGACAGTGAATCCCTTAAAAAATATAGCAGATGCGACAAAAAATTACTGTCAGATGGCGCTCTACCTGCAAAGGTGAAAATCCTTATCGCCCTTGCTGTTGTTGCATCCAAGCAGTGTGAAAGGTGTACGGTTGTGCAGATGCAGAGTGCACTCAAGAATGGAGCTACCAAAGAAGAAATAATGGAAGTTATGGATGTTATATTCATAACCTCAGGGGCACCTGCCGTAGCAGCTTGCAGGGATGCTTTAAAACTGCTAAAATAAGATGTCTTTAATTTTATAGAATTTATATTTTTAATTCTATAAAGACTTTCTAGATGCCTGTAAGCCTGGATCTAACAGTTCAGACTTAATTATGGTATTTATAAGACAGAAAAACTGTAGAATTCTCTAGCAACATATTTAAATTTTTTGTATTAAATTTTTTCAAATTCATTTAGTTTAAGACGCTCTTGCGAAGAATCCATTCTTAATTCCTCGGTTTTTTAGTCTTGTATTTTGGAATTTTCCTTCTTCCACCCTGATAATTTTCTGTCCGAGCAATGGAAGCAAGCGAATGATGGAAGAAGTCAAATGATGAAGGCAGTCGAATGATGGAAGAAGTCAAATGCAAAATTTTTCATCCTTCAGGCAGGATTTTGTCAAGTATCTCCAGCTACTGCAGTTACGCAGAGTTTCCATATTTTCCAGATTAATTGTTTGGATTGCATCACTTTGATTTCCAGCACCTCACCAATCTCCCCGAAACATCCTGTAGTTTCTGCGGCTTTTTACACGCGTCCGTTTTCTCCCTGCACAATCTGTAGTAGGAACAGCCTGAAAAACCATCAGGCAGCTCTCCAAACTCTTCCGGCACCACAACTTCAAGCGACATATACTGTGCTGCATTCAGAAGAGCACGCGTATAAGGATGCAGAGGCCGGTCAAACACATCCTTCCCCTCCTCCACAATCTCACCTGCATACATCACCAGTACTCGGTCCGAAACAGCCTTCGCTGCCTCCAAGTCGTGCGTAATAAACACCAAACTGAGACCGCGTCTTTTCTGAATCTCTTTGAGCATCGTCACAATAAACGCCTGCACCGACACATCAAGCATCGAGGTCGCTTCGTCACAGACCAGCAACTCAGGCTTCAGAGCAAGCGCCCTGGCAATTACTACCCTTTGCAGTTCCCCTCCTGACAGCTCATGCGGGTATCGTATCTTGTGCTCCGCAGAAAGCCCTACCTCTGCAAACAGAGCATCTACATTTACCAAAATTTCTTCTTGGGAAAAAACTCCACAAATCATTAATGGCTCGGCAACCGACCGTTCAACTGTCCATCTCGGATCAACCACATCATCTGGGTTCTGGGGAATCAGCTGGATTTTTCCCATAAACTTCCGGAGATTCTTCCAGCTCATTCCAGTAAGCTTCGTCCCGTTGAAAAACACTTTCCCTGAAAGCGGCTCAAGTTGTTGGACAAGCATCTTTGCAAGTGTTGACTTTCCACATCCCGACTCCCCGACAATAGCCACCGTCTCGCCCGAACAAACCTCAAGATCAACGCCGCAAACGGCTGTTTTTTTGACGGTTTTGATCAGTCCTGATGTGTAAACGTAATGCAGGTTCTCTGCCTTAAGCATACAGCCAGCACCTCACACATCTTCCGTTAATATCCACAATCGGCGGATTCTTCAGGCACCTGTCCGTTTTATGCGGGCATCGAGAATGAAATCTGCAGCCTTCAGGCACTTCAATCATCGAAGGCGACGAGCCTGGGATCGGGTGCATACCGCGCTCAGGCACTGCGTCCAGAAGCGCTTTTGAATACGGGTGCAGAGGGTCTTTGAAAAACGCATCCTTTCCTGCAATCTCTATAATCTGCCCGCAGTAATTTACCGCGATTCTGTCTGACATCGCCCGGGCAAAACCTACATCATGCGTAATTAAAAGAAACGCACAGCCGTCCGAGGCAACTTTCTGAAATATTGCTGCAATATTGCGCTTCTTAAGCACATCAATGCCTTTTGTTGGTTCATCAGCAATAATAAGTTCAGGATCTGCAGCCGTTCCCATTGCAACCATTGCCCTCTGCAACATTCCACCACTGTACTGAAACGGGTACTCCTTTCCCCTCACTTCAGGAGGGATGATGTCAAAATACTTCAGAGCCCGAAATGTCCTGGCCTTTGCATCCTCTTTGCTCATTCCAAGATGTGCCTGCATCGGCTCTGCAATCTGAGTGCCAACCCTCATTCCGGGGTTCATTGCAAGATATGGGTTCTGGGCAATTGATGCAACTATTTTGCCGCGGACTTTCTGCATTTCCTTATCGGAAAGTGCTGAGATTTCCGTACCGTCAAGTTCCACTTTCCCGGAAAACACCGCATTTGGAGGAAGCAGCCGCATTATTGCCTGGCCAAGAATTGATTTACCGCTACCTGACTCCCCAATCAGTGAAAATATCTCGTGTTTGTTAATCGAAAACGTCGCATCATCAACCGCATGAACTGCTCCCTGCCCGGTTGGGATTGCTACAGAAACGCCGGATACTTTCAGCAATAAATCAGGCATATCAGAACCTCCCTTCAAGTTCAATATTTTTCATTTTCTGGTCAAGTACATCCCGCAACCCATCGCCGAAGTAGTTGAATGCAAGAACAGTTATCATTATAAAAAGCCCCGGGAAAAGCATCAGCCAGGGAGCAGTTGTGAAATATGTACGGCCTGCATTCAGCATTGCACCCCATTCCGGTGTTGACGGCTGCACCCCAAGCCCAAGGAAACTTAAACCGGCCGCTGCCAAAATTACATTCCCGATTCCAAGCGATGCCATAATCAAAACCGGAGAGATAATGTTTGGAAGAACATGCTTTATCATCACATAAGTGTTTGAAGCACCAACCCACCTGGATGCTTGAACGTAGCCTTTTGTCTTTACATCAAGTGTTGAACCGCGTGCAACTCTTGCAAACACAGTCCATTCGACAACAATTAAAGCAAGCATCATGTTTTCCATCCCCTGTCCCAGAAACGCAGTAATTGCAAGTGCCAGAAACATCGACGGAAAAGCAAGGAAACTATCCGTCAGCCTCATGATAATCTCATCCAGCCACCCGCCGTAATACCCTGACAGAACGCCAAATGTCATTCCTATTGCAAGCGAAACGCTGACAACCACAAACCCGACGAAAAGGGATGTCCGTGCACCGTACATCACCATTGTCAGGATATCGCGGCCAAGGTTATCGGTTCCGAACAGGTGGTCAGAAGACGGAGGCTGAAGACGGTTTTGCAGATCCTTTTCCATGTAATCATAAGGAGCTAAAACACCGGCAAACATGGCCATGAAAATAAGCCCACCAAGAATCATCAGGGAGATAATGATCTGCCGATTTTTAAGAAGTTTTATCATAACGTATCTCCGGGTTTGCCCAAACATAGACAAGATCTACAAAGAAATTGGTCAGAAGGAAAATAACTGCAACAAAGAGCACCGAACCCTGTACCATCATATAATCGTGGGAAAGAATTGAATTCACCACAAGATTTCCAATACCTGACCATCCGAAAATTGTCTCAACAACAACCGAGCCGTTTAAGAGAAAACCAATCGACAGACCAACCACGGTAATAACCGGAACAAGTGCATTTTTCAATGCGTGTCTGATAACAACGATTTTTTCAGAAAGCCCTTTTCCGCGTGCGGTCTGAATATACTCTTTTCCCATGACATCCAGCATGCTTGAACGGATCATCCGCATCATTACAGCCGCTGACCCTGTCCCAAGAACAGCCGCCGGCAGAATCATGTAGCTGATGTCTGTCCCGTGTCCGAATCCGGATGCTGGGAGCCAGTGGATGATTACCGAGAAGAGAATTATCATCAGATAGGCCTGCCAAAAGTTCGGTATGGACACTCCGAGAAGAGCACCAAAGCGACAGGCGTCGTCAACAATGGTGTTATGTTTCAGAGCTGAGACTACGCCGAGAGGGACAGCGATAACAAGAGCAATTGCAAGCGCGAGAACGGAAAGTTTCAGCGTATTTTTGAATGCGGTCAGAACAGTATCAAATACCGGCTGTTCACTCATGTACGAGTAGCCAAAATCTCCGACAGCTGCGCCTTTGAGCCAGTTCAGATACTGGATGTAAAACGGCTGGTCAAGCCCGTGGGCTACACGGAAAGCTTCAACAGCTGCTTCATCATATCCACCAGAGGGACTCGTCATCATAATCTCTGCTGGGTCTCCCGGCGCGATGTAGATGAGTGAAAAACTCATGAATGAGGTAAATATGAGGACCGGGATGAGATACAGAGCCCGGCGGATGAAATACTCATTTAGCATTTCAGTGCCTCTGGAAAACTTCCACTCTTTCTTGCAGAGATGAGATCCAGAAGTTCCAGGTATGATGCCGAGTATGATGCTGCATATTCTTTTGGATCACATTTCAGCAAAAATGAACAATATCTATCATCTGCAATTTTGTATTCCATTTTAAATTCCTCAACATTTTATTCCAGTAGCGAGATATGGAACAGATAAATAGTCATAACCTTCCGGATCACATCTTTTCATATACTCTGCATACTCAGGAAGATATTTCCAGGAGACCTCCGAAAACCCGTTATTTTCCATGATAGCTGTAATCATTTCAGGTGAGTTGCTGTCATAAAGCGGAAGATACTCAATTAATTCATCGTGATTTCGTTCTTCCGGATTGTAATTCCTGTTTGAAACGTATCCTGGCTGGAACCATTGACCGTCAATTGCAAGAATCCTGCCCTCTGGTACCAGAACGCGGCAGCATTCACTAAAGAATTTGTCATGGTCTGTGAGCGTCCAGAGAAGGTGCATGTTTACGATAATGTCAAACGTATTGTTTTCAAAAGGCAGGTTTTCTCCATCACCTTCAACAAACTTAATTGACAAATTACGGTTCTTTGCCCCTTCTCTTGCACGTGCAAGCATCTCTTCCGAGATATCAAGAGCAGTGACATTGTGTCCCATGTCAGCAAAAACAAATGCCTGGATGCCAGGCCCTGTTCCGATATCAAGGACATTGAGTTTTTTACCAGCTGGCAGCTTATCTAAAAAGAGGTTTTGCATCAGGAGAATCTCTTCGTCAAGGTGGTCACGATACATTTTCCGGTAATTTGGACTGATCTTATTCCAGTGTGCTGTAATTTTGTCTTTCATTTTTAATCCCTCAGGCAAGTTCCATTTCCTTTGTAATGAACGTGTATTCATTTGGATAAATTTCAAAACCTTTGAGATTGGGGGAGAGCCCGTCAATTTCGTTCTTGTATGCGATACAGACCAATACCGCATCATTCTGGACCTGTTCCTGAATCATTTCGTAGAGTTCTGCACGTTTTTCTTTGTCTGTCTCAGCCCTTGCTTCAAGAATCCACTTATCAACCTGAGGATTAGAATAGCGTAACCATGTTGATGCATAGGTTCCGTTTGAAAGGAAGTGGCTAGAAACGAAATAGTCAGGGTCTCCTACAGGTGCGACACCCCAGGAATAGAGTGCAAGGTCATAATTTCCGGCTACCGCGTCAGCGCTAATTGAACTTGTTTCGGCAATTTTTATTGTAGTGGTAATGCCGATTTTTTCAAACTGGGCGGCAATTACTTCTGCCATTGGCTGGTGTGCTGCCTGTTTTGTATAGGTCTGAATTTCAATTGCGAACGGCTTACCGTTGTAATAGAGTCTACCATCACTTCCCTGCGTGATTCCTGCCTCAGCAAAGAGTTTCAAAGCTTTTTCAGGGTTATAATCGTAGGCTTCAATCTTGTCGTTCGCACTCCATGGCATGATGTCAGGGAATATTCCGATTGCTGGAGAGCCGGCAACGCCTTCGAGGGCTGTATCGACAATCTCCTGGCGGTTAATTACATAATTGAGTGCCTGGCGAACCCTTACATCATCGAATGGTGCTTTTCCTTCGTTAATGTACATGAAATAGGTTCTAAGCGTTTCTCGGGATACGATATTAATATCAGGATCAGCTTCAAGAGTTGTGTACTCGCTTTGCAGGACATCTCTTGTAATGTCAACATCGCCTGATTTGAGCAGAAGAGTTCTTGCAGCGGCATCTTTGCTGTACTGAATAATTATCCTGTCAATTTTTGGCTCTCCACCCCAGTAATCAGGATTCTTTACCAGTTCTATACTGGCACCAGGCTCAAATGAGACAAACTTGTATGGTCCTGTTCCGACTGGCTCTTTGTCGAGATCACTGGTAGGACTTACAATGGACATAATGGTGTCTGTGAACATGAGAATCGCTGGCGCGTATGTTTCATTTGTTTCCACAACGATTGTATAGTCATCGGTTTTGTAGACGCCTTTGATAAAAGAGTATTCTGCAGAACGGCTGTTTGATGAGTTAAGAACTCTGTTGATGGAATAAATTACGGCGTCAGCATTCATTTTTGTTCCGTCATGGAAGGTTACATTCTTGCGGAGCTGAATTTCCCATGATGTATCATTTAGCTGTTTATAGCCTGTTGCAAGTTCAGGCTGTAGACTCATATTTTCGTCGTAAGAGAAGAGCGTCTCATAGATTCCGGTTCTTCGCATAGGCCAGCCTTCCCATGAAATGGAAGGATCAAGGCTTCCTCCTGTATCAGGGCCAGTCGTGAGAGCTACGCGAAGAACTTTTTCTTCAGAACCCTCTGTCTGAACACAACCCGAACAGATGACGATTGCAATAAAAAAAACTGCAGTACAGACAAATGATAACTTCACCTTAAACGCCACGTCAATACCTCTTCCAGTCAAAAAATTGTAATTATCCGGCTGGGTAATACAGCATATCGTAACTATCCAGCCCGGATAAAACAACATCAATCTCCATTATTCACTTCACTGATTTTTCCGGGATGAAAAAACCCTTGAAAATATCCGTTTCCAAACATCATCCTGTTATTTCAGAGATTGTTCACGGCATGTTGTTGCCTTAAAAGGAGAGACCCACCAGAACTTTGCTGCGGAAGCTTTGAAGCTTTTATCCTTTGCTGATCTCTCCTCCGGGGGCATATCTTTCTACAAATAACATCAAACCTACTGCCTGTAAACGGTAGCTTTTCCTTACTTCCTCCTGAAAATTTATGCAAATCCTATGTCCTTGGTGATGATTGTGTACTCATTTGGATACATCACAAAGCCTTCAACATTCGAGGACAGAGCATAAATTTCGTTGGCATAGAAGACTGGCAATACTGGTGCATCTTCCTGAATCTGTTCCTGGACCTTATCATATAGTTCGGCCCGTTTCTCTGTGTCAGATTCGTTTCTTGCTTCGAGAATCCATTCGTCTACCTGAGGATTTGAATATCGGAGCCAGCCTGATGCATAGCTTCCGGTAGAGAGGAAATGGGTTGAGAGGAAATAATCGGGATCTCCGATCGGGGCCGTGTTCCATGCACTGAGTGATAAATCATATGTTCCTGCAAGAGCGCTTTCTTTAAGTGCAGCACTTTCCAGAATTGTGACCTTTGAGGTGATGCCAATTTTTTCCAGTTCTGAGGCAATTACTTCCGCACTCGGCTGAAGAGCTGCACGTTTTGTGTAGGTCTGGATTTCAACGGTGAAGGGCTTCCCGTTGTAGTAGAGTTTGCCGTCCTGCCCTTTTGTGATTCCTGCTTCTTCGAAGAGTTCCAGAGCTTTTTCAGGGTTATATTCGTAGGATTTAATCTGGTCGTTTGCGTTCCAGGGCATGGTATTTGTGAATACTCCCGTTGCCGGGATACCGGAGACTCCTTCAAGTGCTGTATCCACGATTTCCTGACGGTTGATCGCATAAGAGAGGCCCTGGCGGACCCTGGTGTCATTGAATGGTGCTTTGCCGCCATTTACATAAAGGAAGTACGTACGCAGAGTTTCTTTGGAAGTGACGTTTATATCAGGATTATTCTTAAGTGCTGAATACTCGCTCTGTAGTGGGTCTCTGGCAATGTCTACATCGCCTGATTTTATCAGCATGGTCCTGGCTGTGCTGTCTTTATTATACTGAATGAGCACACGGTCAACTTTTGCTTCCCCACCCCAGTAATCAGGATTCTTTTCGAGTTCAAGGCTTGTACTCGGTTCGAAGGACACAAACTTGAAGGGTCCAGTTCCAACTGGCTCTTTGTCAAGATCACTGGCTTTAGGACTTACAATGGACATGATAGGGTCTACAAGGGATGAAATTAGTGGAGCGCAAGTGCCATTGGTTTCAATAACAATGGTGTAATCCCCGGTTTTTTGTACATCTTTGATGAAGGAATACTCTGATGATCTGCTGTTTGATGGGTCAAGTACTCTGTTCAGTGAAAAGAGAACCGCATCCGCATCCATTTTTGTCCCGTCATGGAAGGTTACATTCTTGCGGAGCTGAATCTCCCATTCTGTATTGTTTAACTGTTTATAGCCTGTTGCGAGTTTAGGCATGAGATTCATGTCTGCGTCATAGTAGAACAGGGTTTCATATATGCCTGCCTGATGGACATACCACCCTGTCCAGCCATTGGCAGGGTCAAGACTGCCGCCGGTATCGGGGCCTTCGTTAAAAACTACACGAAGGACTTTTTCTTTAGACGCCTCTTTAGTCTCATCAACACATCCTGCACAGAGCAGCGCTACAATCAGAATTACGGCAATGGCAGGGATGGAGAGTTTTATTTTTGAAATGTTGAGTTTCACCATTAACACACCAATATGCATAAATATTTAATAGATATTAACACTATTTTTAACTAAGTTATATATAATGTATATTTAAATTGTGTGATTTTATTTTATAGTTATGCAGAAAATTTGATAAAATTTTTAGTTTTTTGAAATAGAAACGGTCCAGTAAACCGTATCGGTGATTTTGTTCAGAATTTCCTATTTCAAATGTCACTGAAAGCCCGGATATTTTGCCTTTTCTCGCCCAATACTCTTTATATTTTCTGAAGAATCAATTTCCTTGACACGGTGTCCCGACACGATGTTCCATCTCAGAAGAACTAATCCCATTGTACCGGTTCCGCATCAACATCCAGAACAT
The DNA here is from genome assembly GCF_001729375.1 of Methanosarcina sp. A14. NCBI lineage: Archaea > Methanobacteriati > Methanobacteriota > Methanomicrobia > Methanosarcinales > Methanosarcinaceae > Methanosarcina > Methanosarcina sp. A14. Next base: position 25,288 of record NZ_LZPK01000027.1, read on the forward strand.
CTATAGGTCTTTTAGGCAAGATTTTTAGGCAGTTTGATGGAAAAAGCTTCTTTCCAGAACTCTCTTTCACCCTCGATCTTCATTCCATGGTTTACGTAAACAGTCATAATTCCAGGTTCCTTCATCCCAGTAATTTCTGATCTCTTTTTTAAGGTGGCATCCGCCATTTAAACCACCTGTGTTCATTCCTACTATTTAGAATCCCATACATAATCGGGATATAAATTAGTAGTTAAATATATTATTTAGATTATGAAATAAAGAGTATAGTTAATAATTTATTGTTAATTATGATGATTTAAATGCACAATCTTTATAAAGAGTAATATCAATTAGTGTTTTATTATTACTATGCAGATGTAATTTTATTAAAAAAGATACCAAAATCACGGACTGTCATCAGCTTTCAGAATATCAACTATCGTTACGCACTTTATGACAAAGTCACTTTATGACGAGGTTCAGCAGTTATTCAGGATGAGATGCCGTTAATCCCAATCAATTCTGTTACAAACTTTTTCGCTCTGAATAACATGTTGTTCTGATAGAGACAGTTTAATGCCAATTTTATTTGAGGGATAGAAAATGAATGAAATATTAGAAATGAAAGATAAAATCTTAGAATACTGGGACTACAGGAGTTCTGATTATCACACAGAATATGCCAAATGTATGGATGAGGAAATGGAAATTTGGAAATCTGTTTTTTCTGAAATTCTGCTAACGGACAAAAAAATCCGTGCAGTAGAAGTTGGAACAGGTACTGGGCTTCTTGCAATATCTCTTGCCACAATGGGACATGATGTAACCGGTGTTGATTTGTCAGAAAATATGCTTGAAAAAGCAGCAGAAAATGCAAAAGAAAAAGGTGTAGATGTTTCGTTAGTACAGGGAGATGCAGAAGAAATTCCTCTAAATGACGGAGAGTATGATTTCGTTTTGAGCAAGTATCTTCTCTGGACTCTGCCTCAACCGGATAAGTTTATGAGTGAGTGTTGCCGGCTTTTAAAAGACGGTGGCCTTATGATGATAGTTGATGGTTTGTGGTTCCAGAACCCTGATGGGACAGAGAAGAAAAGCAGTCGTTATGAAAAGTTTAATGAATTGTATTCTGGTGTTAAGCCGAATCTGCCCCTTGCAAAAAACAATACACCTGAGAGGATAACTGCCCTTGCACAATCTCATGGGTTTGAGGCCGTTTCATGGAGATTTTTGAAAGATTATGATGCGTTTTTGGAACGGAATGATCCGTCTGGTCATGAAGCAGGTTATATCCAGCCTCCACATATGGTTCTTGCAAAGAAAAGAAGCCAGACTTGATTAATCTTTTTTATTCTTCGTAGTTTTGTGTACTCAAGTTGTGGACTTAAGGCCTTAAATATCTACAGAGAGCTTTATCACTCACCCTGTTTAATCTGAAGATTGTCATCCGCACGAAACCACGAAGACCCGAATCTCAATTTCCAGGAAAGTAAACAAAAAATTTACTGTAAGTTATACTTTAGCTATTCTTTTATATACCCAGGCAATTGTCTAATTTATCGAGATAATATATCAAAAGAATTACATGCATCCAGGAAGGGATTACCATTAATGCAACTGTTTTTATCTGTTTCTGCGATGTGACATCGGTTACAATGACGCAGGAACTCCTCCAAAAAACGTCGCTTTCGCATCAGGCTTTATTCTCGGGCTTTGTATGGGTGCTGGAGGAATAGGAGCCGCGGTTATCGAATGGACTGCTGATCTGATTGGGTCGCTTTCTGATACAATGTTTCTGTTGATTATTCCGACGATATTGTGCCTTATTCTTGCATTGTTAGTCCGACATCCAGCAGGAAATTAAAAACCCACAGTTCAATATCTAAAAGAACACAAAAATTATGTATATATAAATCAGGCCCTAATTAATTATACATGAGAGTGGGGAAATACTTTTTATGGATCATTACAGTGCTTATTGGGCTTGCATTACTTTTTTCAGCTTATATGTCTCCAAATCCAGAAAGCATTGCTCAGGCAAATCTGTCCGGCAGCGAAAAGAATCCAGTCGGGTCAAATTAAGTAATCTCTGTGGAAATTCCAGCTGCATCTCCATCGGGTATTCTGGCTTCTGGAAATGTTGAAGCAGGAAGTATTGAAGCAGGAAAGATCGAAGCCGGTAAGGATCTTGAGCTAACTATTTATGAGCAGGGGATTGCCCTTGTGAAAGAAAGGCGAGAAATCAACCTCGATAATGGGGTCAATCAGGTTAAATACACGGATATTACTTCCAGAATTGATCCCGGCTCTGTTATAATCAAAGATCCTGAAAATAAGGACACTGTTTTACTTGAGCAAAACTATGAATACGATCTTTTAAGCAGTTCGAACCTGCTTGAGAAATACCTTGGCAGAGAAGTTAATGTAACTAACAGAAACGGCGAAACGTACACCGGTATACTGTTGAGCCATACAGGAAATAGCGTTGTCCTTGAGACTAAAGCAAAAAAAGTTGTGGTACTTGAGGCTTTTTCAAAAATCGAGCTTGCAGATTCATCAGGACTTTCGATAAAGCCTGCACTGATATGGCAGATTTATTCTCCTGTATCTGGAACCCGTAAACTTATGATTTCCTACCTGACGAGCGGTATAAGCTGGAAAGCGGCTTATGTCCTGATGAGTAATGCGGAGAATACCGAAGCTGACCTTCGAGGATGAGTTAATATTGTGACAATAGGGCAGGAATGACCTTTGAAAACGCAGTATTGAAACTCGTTTCAGGTCAGATAAACCGTGTTTCTCAGCCCGCGACTCTGCGTACTGAAGAAAAAGCCGTGGCTGGTGAAGCGGCATCGCAGACGCCCTTTTCCGAAGAAGCTCTTTTTGAATATCATCTTTATACCCTCGAAAACCCGGCAACTCTGAAAAATAACCAGGCAAAGCAGATTTCTTTGATGTCTGCCGATTCCGTGCCTATCGAAAAAAAGCTAATCTACGACAGTTCTCGAAACGAGATCAACAGTATTTTTCACCAATTCCAAAGTGTATAGTTTTCAAAAAACTAATGATTTCAGCATCTAAAAGAAGTTTTTTCCGATATTTCATACAAAAAACCATGTGGTATTTTATTCTATAGACACAATGGTTTGCATGTCTGAGTTTCATTTACAGTACAAATGTAGCTAAAAATATAAGGTAGTTATTTAACAATGGTTCTCGGGGAAGTTTTCCATCCCCGCAGCAAGCTAGCGGGGTGTTCGAATGAAAATAAAGAAAAAGAGGAATAAGGGAAAAAAGGTAAAATAAGGAAAAATGAGTAAAAAAAGATGCCATTAAGGAAAATATCTGCAAACCCATATTTAAGCAAGATCAGATTTACAAGAAGATAAAATTTGCAGAAACGCTGGCGGAGAGGGCGTCTGAGTTGACGGCCGCCGGCAGATTCCTCATAAATTTATACTGAGGAAAATAATCTATTCTAAAGTAAAGAAGTGGAAAAGAGGTTTGCAAGACCGGGTACAGAAGATTTCTGTAGCCTGTCTCTATTTCTCGTTTATCCTTCGAGTACGATTTCAATATTGATATCTTTAGGAACCTGGATTCTCATGAGCTGGCGAAGTGCCCTTTCATCGGCTGCGATATCGATGAGACGCTTGTGTACACGCATCTCCCAGTGGTCCCAGGTTGCAGTTCCATCTCCGCTCGGGCTTTTTCTTGTGGGAACTACAAGCTTCTTTGTGGGAAGCGGAACAGGCCCTGAAATGTTAACTCCTGTTCTTTCAGCAATGGATTTTACCTGATTGCAGACTCCGTCCAGATCTTTGGGACTGATGCCTGACAATCTTATTCTAGCTTTCTGCATACCTTTTTTCTCCTTAAAAAATGAAAAAGGAGAGTGTTACTTCTGTTTAACACTCATACACATGCCGGCGGCAATTGTCATACCCATATCACGGATAGCGAACCTGCCGAGCTGTGGAATTTCTTTTACTGGCTCGATAACCATCGGCTTTGTTGGTTTGATGGTAACGACTGCTGCATCTCCGGCCTTAAGGAAGGTCGGGTTTTCTTCCTTTACCTGCCCGGTCTTCGGGTCCAGCTTCTTGTTAAGCTCGATCAGCTGGCATGCGATCTGGGAAGTGTGGGCGTGGAAAACAGGAGTGTATCCGGCAGTGATTGCGGATGGGTGCTGCAGAACGACAATCTGTCCTACAAACGTATCAGCTACTTTTGGTGGGTTGTCAGTATGGCCACAAACGTCTCCTCTGCGGACATCGGCCTTGCCGATACCACGAACGTTCCAGCCAATGTTGTCTCCTGGAAGGGCCTGTGGAATTTCTTCATGGTGCATCTCAATGGACTTAACTTCACCGGATGCTCCGCCTGGCATGAAGACTACCTTGTCGCCCTTCTTCATGGTACCGGTTTCGACTCTGCCTACAGGCACGGTTCCGATACCGGAAATTGTGTATGCATCTTCCACAGGGATCCTGAGAGGAAGGGTGGATGGTTTTTCTGGCACTTTGAGGTTGTTAAGAGCTTCCATCATAGTTACTCCCTTATACCAGGGGGTCTTTTCACTGTGATTTACAACATTGTCGCCGTAGAATGCAGAGGTTGGGACAAATGGAATATCACTTGGCTTGAACCCGATCATCTTAAGGATACCGGAGACCTGCTCGACAACTTCCTTGTATCTCTTCTCGCTGTATTCAACTGCATCCATCTTGTTGACTGCAACAATAAGCTGGTTGATACCAAGAGTTCTGGAAAGGAAAATGTGTTCCTTAGTCTGGGCCATTACACCGTCAGGAGCTGCAACAACAAGGACAGCGGCGTCAGCCTGGGAAGCACCTGTGATCATGTTCTTTACGAAGTCACGGTGGCCTGGACAGTCTACTACTGTGAAGTAGAACTTATCTGTGTCAAATCTCTTGTGAGCGATGTCAATTGTGATACCTCTTTCACGCTCTTCCTTAAGAGAGTCCATAACCCATGCGAAGGCGAAGGATTCCTTGCCCTTCTGCTTTGCTTCTTCCTTATACTTCTCGATAACGTGTGCAGGTACAGCTCCTGCTTCGTACATTAAGCGTCCTACAAATGTTGATTTTCCGTGGTCAATGTGACCAATCACTGCTAAGTTCATGTGCGGTTTATCAGATGCCATATTATAATCTCCTGTAATTATGGATGAGTTTCATTCGTATATCAAATATTTACTATATTAAGATTAGGGCGGATCTCAATATTGGCTCATCTTTTCTATATTCTTTTATCCGATCAATATTGTCAGTTTTCCTTTTTTGGATACCTTCGTGAACCGCCACTTTATATATTTCCAGTAGTCTGGACTGCTTTTCCCAATATAGGCATACCTTATTTTAAAGTTTTCCGATTGGCCGTATTCCCGAACCGATAGGGATGCTCTTCCCTTCCAGATCGGTCCGGGTGCTCTTGTCTATCCTGTCTGAGGATAGGTAATATTAAGGAAAAGCGGAAGAGATTCCGCTTACATTGAAAGGAAGTCAGAAGCCTTGGGCAATTCTTTCTTCAAGCCCTTCCTTTCTCTAATCTGGCCTACAATGTCATTCTGAATGCTGGTAGGCACAATATCAAAGCCTCCGAATTCGGTGCTCCACATAGCACGTCCTTCAGTTGCAGACCTGATCTCACCTGCAAATCCAAACATCTCAGCTACAGGCACTCTGGCCTCAATAATTGCCAGGTCTCCTTCCGTACTCATGTTAAGGATAATTCCACGGCGGCCCTGAAGTTCCTTTGTTGCACCACCCATTAAAAGCTGGGGCACCTGAACAAAAACCTTCTGATAAGGTTCGAGCAGAGTGTCATCTGCCATAAGCATGCCTGCCTGAATTGCCTGCCTTGAAGCTGGAATAACCTGAGCCGGACCTCTGTGAATTGCGTCTTCGTGAAGCTTTGCATCTACAAGCACACATTTCACGTTTGCTACAGGTTCCCTTGTGAGCGGACCTGCACGCATGACTTCCTCAAACCCATCAAGTATGAGTTCCATTGTCTCGTTCAGGTACTGGATACCTTTGGTCATATCAATGAAGATATTGGAATTGAAGATCCCGACAATGCCTTTTGCTTCTTCTTTATTCATTCCGAGATCGATGAGTTTCTGCCTGCGTTCAAGCTCGGGCAGATTCATATGGATATCGCCGGCTTTGATAGCACTGACAATCTCAAGATCAAGGGGTTCCACATAGATATAGAACCTGTTATGCCTGTTTGGAGACTTTCCTTCTACAGGTTCGATCTTCTTCTTAATGGTTTCCCTATAAACGACAATTGGCTTGCTTGTGGTAATTTCCACATTCTTGTCCCTTTCGATCCTGTGGGCAATAACCTCAAGGTGAAGTTCTCCCATACCTGCCATCAGGTGTTCCCCGGTTTCCTCATCAAGAGTGATCTGAAGAGTCGGGTCTTCCTTTGCAACCTGTCTGAGTACTTCGATTAATTTGGGCAGGTCTTTGGTATGCTTTGCTTCTACCGCCACAGTCACTACAGGTTCACTCACGTGCCTGATGCTTTCGAAAGGCTCCATGCCCTCAAGGGTCGTTACTGTGGACCCTACGATTGCATCTTTTAAACCGGTAACTGCAGCAATGTTTCCTGCAGGAATCTTGTCCACTTCAAGCCTTTCCGGACCCATGAAGATACTGACCTGCTGAACTCTGCTTTTCTTTGCAGTTCCTGAGGTAAAGACCTCCATACCACGGCTGAAAGAACCGCTGAATAGCCTTCCTGTTGCAACTTCACCTGCGTGTGGGTCAACTGAAATGTCAGTTACCATGAAGGCAAGGTCTCCGTCTGCATTTGCATGGGTCATTGAAGTTCCGATTTCAGAGTTCTCGTCTCCATGCCAGATTACCTTTACTCTGTCCTTCTGGGCTTCAAGAGGATTTGGCAGGAAGTGAATAACCATATCAAGAACAGCTTCGTGCAGAGGACACTTTTCTGCCAGGGACTTCATGTCTCCAGCCTTACAGTAATCATATACATCCCTAAAAGAGACCCCTGTTTTCTTCATCATGGGCACACTGATTGCCCAGTTATAAAGAGCTGACCCAAAAGCAACAGTTCCGGCTGCAGCATCGACTCTCCAACCTTCCTTGTATTTTTCAGGGTTCATGTTCTTGATGAGCTTGTTCACGTGATCAATGACTTTTCCAAGACGGATCTGCATTTCCTGGGAATCAACCTGGAGCTCGTTGATTAGCCTGTCGACCTTGTTAACGAAAAGTACAGGTCTGACATGTTCCCTGAGTGCCTGCCTCAGCACAGTTTCGGTCTGGGGCATTGTACCTTCAACTGCGTCCACGACAACAACAGCTCCGTCCACAGCTCTCATGGCACGAGTGACGTCCCCACCAAAGTCAACGTGTCCTGGGGTATCGATCAGGTTAATCAGGTAGTCTTCATTATCAAAATTGTGAACCATGGAAACGTTAGAGGAATCGATAGTGATACCTCTTTCCTGTTCCTCTTCGTCGGAATCCATGAATAACTGTCTGCCTGCAAGTTCCTTCGAAATCATGCCGGCACCGGCTAATAGGTTGTCCGATAATGTAGTTTTTCCGTGGTCGATGTGCGCAACGATCCCGATATTTCTGATCTTTGTCGGTTCACTCATGAGCGTAGTTACGCGCTCGACCATCTTCTTCCTTCGTCCCATGCTAATACCTTTTAAACAAATGTAATCTAGATTTAAATTTCTTATATCGAGGCAACCCGCATAAGCAATTAACGTGCTGCCTTTGCTACTCTTTCCTTTGCATCCTTCCTGTTGATAGCGAAGGACTTCGTGTCACGGTTTGCAGCGCCTATTAATTCGGTTGCCAGACATTCCGCAACCGAGCGTTTGGATTTGAAGGATGCGTTGTTGGTTCCCATACTGATATAGCGCAGAGCTGTGTCCACACGTCTCTGGGGTGCGGTGTCTACTGCTTTTGGCACGGAGATTCCGCCGTACTTCAGCCTTACTACTTCTTCCCTGGGGCCTGCATTAGCAATAGCATCCACAAGCACTTGGATAGGGTTCTGCTTAGTTTTCTTGTTCACGATGTCGAAAGCTTCTTCAACGGCGCGGAGAGTCTTCTGCTTCTTTCCTGTGTTTACCTCGGTCCTCATCAGGTTATTTGCCAGACGTTCCACAATCGAAATATCTGATTTGTTAAATTGCTGCCTGGCATGTTTTCCACTGCTATGAGGAACAATAACAGGAGTGAGACTGACATAGCGCTTAATTCCTAGGTCTCGGACTTCAACTTCAGCCGGGTCCCATTTGCCGAATATCTTCAAGAAAATCATCTCCTGGGTTTTTCCAATCTGCCAATGACCATCTGGTTCAGGGACACATTGTTTACGGCAGTTACTTTGAAGCGTACACCCGGAATATCACCCATAGCACCACCCATACGGCCTCCGATCCTTTCCACGGTCACTTCATCGTGTTCATCAATGAAATTCACTGCGCCGTCTCCTGGACAGAAAGCAGTTACCTGACGCCCGTTTTTAATGAGCTGGATTCTTACGCACTTTCGGATAGCTGAGTTTGGCTGCTTTGCTTCAACTCCTACCTTTTCTAACACAATACCTCGACCCTGCGGTGCACCGCCTAGCGGATCGGCTTTCACGTTCAGTCCAAGAACTCGCCTGCCGTAGGATGTATCTTTCCAGCGGGCATTTTTCCTAGTCTGTTTGAGAATATTAGCTGCATATTTTCCTTTAGCCATTGTTAATTTCTCCAAATTAAAAATTGATCTCAGTTTTCTAGAGGCATACAGGATGCCAGATTGTCCTTCAACGCCGGATTAATGGATCAATGTAAATTAAGTTAGATTACTGCAGGATCACATCTTCTATATTATGATGGCGACGGGCAAGCATCTTTACTTTTTCTATATTTTTCCCATTGCGGCCTATGGCAAGCCCCTTCTCTTTATTGGGTACCTCTACATAAGCTAATCGCTTGCCATTTTTGGTTATAATGTTTACCGAACTCACGGACACAGGTCCGAAGGCGTTCTTCAGGAAGGTGACAGGTTCATCTGAATATTCCACAAGTTCTATTGGTTTGTCCAGAGCCTTTTTAACACGGTTTATATTCTCCCCATTTCTGCCTATAGCAAGTCCCATATCACCCTGTTTTACGACATATACGAGCCTTTCCTCTTCAGGGATACAGTCGAGGATTTTAGCTCTTGTCATATTTTCAAATAACGCAATGTACTGGATGCTTTCTGCAGTAAGTCTTATTTCACCCAAGACGTTGCCAACTCCTTCTATTAAACTGTAGCAGCCAGAATATCGGATTCTCCTACATCGAGGATTGCCATGGCTGCAATCGTAAAGGGCTTACCACATATGGGCCCGAGTTCCACACTTGTACCTTCGTATTCCAGGACAGGGACATTTGTTGCCTGAACTTTCGTTTTAATTTCTTCGGGGCAGTTTGATGCCAGGACCACCATTTTTGCAGAACCATCTTTAGCTGCATCCACGGTCCGTTTGGCTCCAACTATTACATTTCCTGTTTTCACAGCCTTGATAAGAGATTTATCAACATTGATCTTCATTTTCATCAACTCTGTCTCAAATGAGCTCGTCTACTCTATCTCTTTCCTAATAAAGATTTTCCAAGCTCGGTGAATATATGGTACTCTAAATACCTGATGCCTTATATTTATTTTCTGGTTATGAGCCTAGCAGACTCGAGTTTCTGCATCAGGATTTTCCAAGTTTCGTAAAGGTAATATATACCTGATCTGAAGTGGTCTTCTATCAGGCTACGAATTTAAATAATTATAGGTTGAGTTTCAAGTTTTTTGCCCTGAAACCTTTCACTCTTCTGCTGCTTCTGCAGCTTTTACTGCTTCTGCTGCTTCTGCAGCTTTTACTGCTTCTTCGATTTCCTCTCTTCTTCTGGTTATAAGATGCACGTCTCCCGTACCCATACGGATAGGCTGGCCAACGATAATATTTTCCGTGACCCCCTGGAGCTGATCCACATCCCCACGCATCCCTGCATCCAGCAGATGATTTACCGTAACTTCGAAAGCTGCACGGGCAAAGACACTTGCCTTTTCACCTGAAATTCCATGCCTTCCGATCTGTTTTACTTCCCCATCACAGGTCATGAGATCGGCCACGAGCATAATATGCCGGATATCCACAGTAAGACCCTGTTCGCGCAGGGTGTCTGTCGCTTCTTTAATAATCGCATTCCTTGCAGCTTCGACTCCAAGCACTTCATAAATTTCGTTAATATTATTTGTACTTGTTCTTGTCTTGTCCACACCATCGAACTGAAGCACTTCACGCAGGGCCGAACCTTCGGTATATAGTGTGTATTCTTCTCCTTCCTTGCGGACTACCACACGTTTGATTCCTTCTATCCCTTTAAGGGTGACATTGTGGATACTTTTTGCAAGCTGGAGAAGCTCCCTGTAAGAAGGCTCTCCCGGAGCAATGATAATCTGGTTATCTATATCCGGGGAAATGGTAACCATTACGTTCAATTCTTCATTGAACTTTTCTTTTACCTGATCTATAGTAATATTCCTGCCTTCCATCGCCTTCTCATGCAGGTCAATTATCAATTTCATCTGGGAAAGATCAGTGGTCACATCAGCGATATGGTCAATTTTCGTTGCTTCAATCTCCCAGGCAAGAGCTCTTGTCTTTTCCCTGTCGTAAGCATAATCTTCAGGATTCTCTTTAGAAAGGGCAATTGTCATCATAGGAGTACTCGGAATTTTTCGAGCATCCACAATTTCTATAAGACGGGGCAGACCGAGAGTAACGTTAATCTCGGCCACACCAGCGTAGTGGAAGGTACGCATTGTCATCTGGGTACCCGGCTCCCCTATGGACTGAGCTGCAACCACACCGGCAGCGTCACAGGGCTCAATGCATGAGGTATGATACTCTTCCATTACCTGTTCTACAATCTCTTCCATTTCCTTCTTACTTACTCCGGCTTTGATGACATCCTCTCTTAGAGTATTAAGGATATTCGAAGGGAGGGGCAGATCCTTTATCATACTATCGATTGTACTTTCACTGATACTCATCAGGCCACCTCCCGGTTTACTACGGAATTGACAATTCTGTGGATTGTATCGGGTTTGCTGAAATCGCTTTTTGTGGGGTTAATCCCATCTTCTCCATACTTAAACTGCACGAGCACACCTCTGGTATCCCTGACTGTAAGGTCATACTGGACCTCCAAGTCCTGGAGCGCATTGACAAGCCTTCTCTGCAGGTACCCTGATTGTGATGTCCTGACTGCAGTGTCCACAAGACCTTCCCTACCACCAATTGCATGGAAGAAATATTCAGTCGGGTTAAGCCCGCTTTTGTAGCTTGCCTTTACGAAACCATGGGCGTCCGAACCAAGATCCCCCTTCTGGAAATGAGGTAATGTCCTGCCTGCATACCCTCTGCGGATACGTTCACCACGCACTGCCTGCTGACCAACACAGGCCGCCATCTGAGTAAGGTTCAGGATGGAACCTCTTGCCCCTGAACGGGCCATAATAACTGCCGGGTTTTCAAGTCCCATATGGCTGTCTGCTATGTTACCGGTCTCGTCTCTGGCCTTTCCGAGCTTCTGCATGATGCTCATTTCAATTGTCTCATCAAGGGTCCTTCCAGGAAGAGGTTCAAGTTCCTTATTCTGGTAAGACTTGATGAGGTTCTGCACAGCATCTTCAGCTTTGCCGAGGACTTCATTGATCTGGATCCTGGCTTCTTTCGGAATATCTTCATCAGCGATTCCGAAACTCAAGCCTGTCCGCATAATAGCCCTAACTGCAAGCATGGTCATATTATCTATGAAACGAGCTCCGGCTTCAGGGCCTATTTCCTTGATAATGCGGTCCTGAATCTTTCCTTTGAAAGCTCCAATGGCTGCCTCGTCTATCGTTCCTTTAATGAGTTCTCCGTCCCGGATTACCACATAGGCATCGTTCGGACACTCCTCTTTCTTGCAGACGTCACAGTGTGAGCAGACCTGGGCTGCAAACTGTGTATTAAGGTTTTTAGGCAGGATCTGGCTGAAGATCTGTTTTCCTGTCCAGTAGGGCTTTCCATCTGGATCGTAACCTGCAGGGGAAGGCAACTCTCGGATATCGCTCTTCCGGAGCATATCGTAAGCATCATTTTTAGGGATATGATTCTCAAAACGTGTCAGCAGGAAAAGCCCTGAAATGTGGTCATGAATCCCGCCTATAATAGGACCGCCAAAACGCGGGGAAAGAATGTTCTCCTGAACCTGCATCAGGATCTTTGCCTCAGCCCTGGACTCTTCGGTCTGAAGGGCGTGCATGTTCATCTCGTCCCCATCAAAGTCAGCGTTATATGGAGGACATACAGCAGGATTCAGCCTGAAAGTCTTATTCGGAAGCACCTTCACAGAATGAGCCATAATACTCATCTTGTGCAGAGACGGCTGCCTGTTAAAGAGTACAATGTCTCCATCTTTTAACTGGCGTTCAACTGTCCATCCGAACTCCAGCTTTTCGGCAAGGTCGTCTTTGTTTACACTTGTAACTTTTATACGCCTGCCGTCAGGGCGGAGTACATAGTTTGCTCCTGGGTGTATATCCTCCCCATTACGCACGTAAATTTTGAGCTGTTCTATATTCCTTTGTGTTACCACCAGGGGCATTGTAAGGATCCGTGCAATGGGCATAGGAACCCCTACCTCATTAATGCTCAGGTTTGGGTCAGGAGAAATTACTGTACGTGCCGAGAAGTTAACACGTTTACCCGATAAGCTTCCTCTGAAACGACCTTCCTTACCTTTTAAACGCTGGGAAAGAGTCTTTAAGGGCCTGCCTGACCTGTGCCTTGCAGGAGGTATCCCTGAGACAGAATTGTCAAAAAAGGTTGTAACGTGATACTGAAGAAGTTCCCAGAGGTCCTCAATAATGAGCTGAGGGGCGCCAGCTTCCCTGTTTTCCTGGAAGCGCTGGTTAATTCTGATAATATCTACGAGTTTATGGGTCAGGTCATCTTCACTGCGCTGCCCGGATTCAAGGGTAATCGAAGGACGAACTGTAACAGGAGGTACAGGCAGGACTGTAAGGATCATCCATTCAGGCCTTGCATTCTTCGGGTCCATCCCGATAACCCGGATATCTTCATCAGGGATATTCTCAAAACGGTCCCTTATCTCGGTAGGGGTCAGCTTCTCCCCGTTTTCGAGATATTCAGTGGGTTTTTCGAATTTAATTTCCAGCTGTTCCTCATTGCAGTAAGGGCAGGTCTTTACTTTACTGGCCTCCTTATAAGCCTCGTTAATCAGGTCATCAGGCATATGTCCGATTTCCTCAATGCCGACAAGCTGGTCCAGATAATGCTGTTTCTGTGCAGGGTCAAGCAGGAGCCTGCTGCATTTCCTGCAGGTTGCCCTGAGAAGTTTTCGGATTACTTTATTGAAGCCAACATGGACTACCGGGGCGACAAGTTCGATATGTCCGAAGTGTCCGGGGCATTCGCCTGCTCGCCCTGAACAGGTTTTGCAGCGAAGCCCAGGGTCAATAACTCCGAGTCTTGTGTCCATAAGCCCCATGTCAATTGGAAATCCGTCATCGTCGTAAGTGTCGGCTGTGATGATCGGGGTTGAACTCATTTTACGGATCTCTTTTGGAGACAGTAAGCCGAATTTAATAGAAGAAATTCTTTTCGGAATTGGAGGTACATTTGCCATATCTGTCTCACCTCATACCGCGTCTTCAAGTTTAAGCCTGGGCGCAACTCCCAGAGATTTGATTTCGTCCAGCAGCAGCTTGAATGCATAGCTCATCTCCACAGGATATATATCCGTGTCAGCCCCACAGGTTGAGCAGAAAGCGACATTTCGCTGCTTGTCATACGTTGCAATCATTCCACAGTGAGAGCAGACAAGTTCAACAACCTTATCTGACTCGTCGAGCAGCCTCTCTTTTAGCGACATGGCAGCCCCGTGGCCTACCAGCACATCACGTTCCATTTCTCCGAATCTGAGACCACCTTCTCTGGCTCGACCTTCGGTTGGCTGGCGGGTAAGCACCTGTACAGGCCCACGAGACCGTGCGTGCATCTTCGAAGTGACCATGTGGTGCAGTTTCTGGTAGAGAATAACCCCAACAAAGACATCTGCAGGGATCATCTTGCCGGTAGCTCCGTCGTAGAAAACCTCTTTTCCGGTGTGAGCAAACCCGTGCTTTTTCAGGGCTTCTCTGAGGTCTTCTTCTTTCTCTCCTGAGAAAGCTGTTGCATCAACTCGTCTGCCTTCCATGGAACCTACCTTTCCACCAATCATTTCCAGGACGTGGCCTACAGTCATACGGGAAGGAATTGCATGTGGGTTAATCATCAGGTCAGGAGTCATGCCGGATTCCGTAAACGGCATATCTGCAATAGGGACTTTCAGGCCAATAACTCCTTTTTGCCCGTGCCTTGAAGCGAATTTGTCCCCTATGTCAGGAATCCTTTCGTCTCTTACCTTTACTTTAGCAAGCCTGGTTCCGTTAATGGATTCGGTCAGGATGACCGTGTCAACAATTCCGGTTTCATTTGACCGCATTGTGATCGAGCTTTCTCTTCTCTGCTCCATTGCAATCCCGAAGTCTGACGGTTCTTCAAGGAACCTTGGTGGACTGGTTTTTCCGATAAGTACATCATTGGGACCAACCGGGGTTTCGGGATTTACAAGCCCGTCTGTATCCAGGTTTGCATAGGCTTCTGCACTGCGCGCTCCGCGGTATTCGGAGTCAGGAATCTCAAACTTGTCTTCCTGTCCACCCGGATACCTTCGTTCTTCTCCTTCGAAAGTTCTGAGAAAGTGACTTCTCCCGAGACCTCTTTCAATTGAACCCCTATTGAAAATCAGGGCGTCTTCAATGTTATACCCTTCATAGGACAGGATTGCGACCACGAAGTTTTGGCCTGCAGGTCTATCATCAAAACCTATTGCTTCCGAGGTCCTAGTTCTGGTCATTGCTCTCTGAGGGTAGTGAAGGACATGGGCCCGGGTATCAGGTCTGAGCTTCTGGTTTGCGGTTGCAACCCCAATACACTGTTTTATCATGGCTGCACCCATGGTATTACGCGGAGATGCATTATGTTCAGGATAAGGCACCATTCCCGTAGAGATTCCAAGAATAAGTTCAGGATCAATCTCCATGTGAGTGTGCTTTGGAGTAAGATCAGCCTCGTAAAGTGCGATGTAGGCATTTTCCTCTTCTTCGGCATCGAGATACTCTATACAGCCTTCTTTTACCAGTTCATCAAAATTGATTTCCTTATTTTTAATTTTCTCTATGTGCTCTTCAGTTACCTTAGGAACTCCGTTCTCCACAACTATAAGTGGCCTTCTTGCTCTGCCCATATCGGAGTTTATAATTACTTCTCTTGTGTTGCTGTTAAGAGCGACATTAACCTGCCTGGATATGAAACCCTGCCGCCTCATCTTTCTGAGCTCGTCTACAAGCTCCGTAGGGTTATCGTGGGTCCCGACAAGCTCCCCGTTTATGAATACTTTTGCTTTAGTCATCTGACATCGACCCCTTAATCACCGAACATTGATCCGCCATCATCCGAATCTGAGTAATCGTAAAACTCATCATCTTTGTATTTGCTTTCGCCTTCCGAAGGCTCTTCATATTCTTCAACAATCTCTTCTCCGAACTCATCAAGTAAGGTTTCTTTCATTTTGGCCGGGAGTTCCGGTACCTTTACAACCGCACGCTCAACATTCAGGTCGTGGAGAATTTTCTTTATCCCGTCGATGTCTTCTATACCTGTTGAAAGTTCGACCATCTCGGCAAAGTTTTTCACCAGACTACAGTTTGGACCTTCAGGAGTTTCCGAAGGACAGAGCCTTCCCCACTGGGTTGCATGCAGGTCTCGAGCCTCAAAGTGAGGCTGGGCTCGTGAAAGGGGCGAAATTACCCGGCGCAGGTGGGAAAGCGTGGAAATATAGTCATTTCTGTCAAGGAGCTGAGACACACCTGTTCTTCCTCCAACCCAGTTTCCGGTTGCCAGCGGATGCTGCAGCCGGTCAGTCAACACATCGGCTCTAACTATTGTTGCGACATTCAACTCCCTGTTTCTCATGTTTGCGCGTTCGAGCTGGTATTTTATGTCTCTTGCAAGCCTGTTGAAAGATACCCTGAAGAGGTCTTCCATCAGGTCTCCAGCTAGTTTCAGCCTTTTGTTCGCATAGTGGTCTTTATCGTCTTCCGAACGCTTTCCAAGGGCCAGCTCGAAACAGGACTCAGCCATTCTTGCCAGGAAGTGAGCCTTGGAAAGCCTGTCTTTCATGTCGTTTCCAAGATGGGGGAACAGGTACCTGTCAATAACATAGTTTGCTCTTTTTATCTGGTATTCCTTGGCCTGACCTGCAGCGACCCGGGCCCCGATTTTCTCGATTGCTTCTTCCTGGGTTTCAACTTCGGCTTCTTCGAGGTTTTCCAGCATGAATTTGATAATTTCGGGATCACTTGAAACTGCATTTACGATATCTTCATCAGTTACAATTCCAAGAGCTCTCATCAAAGTAATGAAGTATACTCTTCCGGAGATAGAAGGAAAAGAAACCTCGAGCAAGGATTTTCTTCCTCTTTCTACGATTACAAGGGCTCTGTATCCGCGCTTCTGTGAGAAAACCTTTGCAACCTCTATAGTATCGCCATACCTCTCCCCATACTCTACGAGAATCTTGTTAGGGGCGAGGTCTTCCAGGGTCATAACCACCCTTTCGGTACCGCCAATAATGAAATATCCCCCAGGGTCAAGGGGATCTTCACCATAGCGGACTTTTTCGGATTCACTAAGTCCTGGAAGGTTACAGATCTTGGATTTGACCATGATAGGAAGCTGTCCTATTTTTGCTTCCATTACTTCAGACTCAACTCCTTCTTTTACCACGCTCATTTCGAGGTAGAGAGGACCTGAGTATGAAAGGTTTCTGAGCCTTGCCTCGTTGGGATAAAGTTTTTCGATTGCCCCGTCGGCTTCCTTTACCACAGGATGTTCTACCCTGATTTTTCCAAGTTTAAGGTAGGTATCCTCGATATCGGTTTCTATTGTTCTCTGTTCATCTATGATTTTTTGCAGCCCGTAATCTATAAACTTGTTAAACGAGTCTATATGGTGCTGCACTATCTTGTCCCGTGTAAAATAAGCCTGCGACAGTATACTTGTTTCTAACGCGATGATAGCACCCTCTTTGCTTTATTAAAATGAAAATCAAGAGATTCTGATCCTTGGATCGGTGTGCAACTGTTGAGTTTTGCCATACGATGGTGCATGGGATTCAAAAAGGCATTCCGTAAAGAAAATTTGATCATACAAGCGGTTTACTCCCCTCCGCTTAATCGATCACAAGTCTATAGTAATCTGCCTCCCCTGCAGTTTGACTTTTTCTTGTGATTTTCACTACGTCTCCGACAACAGCACCTATTTCTTTACAAACAGGATCGTTCACTTTGATTTTCGGAAGTTGCTCCTTTTCAATAGAATACTTGCTTAAAACAGACTTTAACTCGCCTTCAGGCATGATTTCATGTTTAGGGACCGACTCATGGTCGAGCAGGCTGAATTTTGTCAAATCCTTTCCTCCAAAAATAAAGTATTCAAAAAATTTGTCAGACCGATTTTTCCCGTGGATGGCCTTTCCACCGGGTATAATAAAGAACATGGCGGGCCCGTAGGGATTTGAACCCTAGGCCGTCTGGTTAAAAGCCAGACGCTCTGCCTGACTGAGCTACGGGCCCATTTGCGTATATAATTCCACTTTACTTTTTTGCACCTGGATATTTTTTCATGCTACCACTGCTGCCCCGCTGCTTCAGGGAGCACCTATCACACCAGTGCAACCCTCTAATTCCAGCTATTCTATAAATAGTTTATGGTGAAGAGATATTTTCTTTCACAATTCCTGTATATTTAAGCTAAAATTATTTTTTTTGTGGTGAATTTCAACCAAATTTTTTCCAGTTTTGCTGGAAAAATATATGTACGAGAATTTTCAATTTTTAAAAAGTAAGGCCAAGAATTCAATTTATTTCTCTTATTTACGGGTAACTTGAGACATTTGCCCCGATTCTTAATAATGTCTCGATTTCCCGATAGTCACCCTCTCCAAAAATAAAGTACTAATATCAAAGTCAAATCCGAATTCCTGAAATTTAAAATTTCTAAATTTAAACATTTTATATTTAAACGTTTTTAAAGAATGTATCCAGATATATCCTAAACTCCAATGTTCCTATATTTTATAAGTCCATCCCAAAACTAATTTTATCCTCAAATTAGTAAAATTTCAAAATTATTTTCGTGATCAGAAAATCTATTACTTATTGTAGATCTGGGATTCAGAAAAATCATTTTGAGTTTTGGGATCAGCTCTATAACAATATCCTAAACTCCAATGTTCCATATTTTATAACAAATACTATTTTTATAATATAAATAAAATGAAGAGCAAATCCAATTTTAGGATGGATTCATCCAGAGTCCATCCTGTAATAAATCTTTAAAATCCTTTACTTAGATGCTTCCTTTGCTTAGATGCTTTATTGTCATGCACATAGCTTGCCATGCACATAGCACGCATGCATTATGGATTTTCCTTAAATAGTAAATAGGGTCCTTCCAAATCA